>JAHECP010000007.1:21846-77135 GCA_024641665.1 Acidobacteriota bacterium | reverse complement strand
CGGCGCCTCGCGCCGGCTCGTCGCCGGCGCCGCCCGACCGCCCACCGGCCGCGGCTCCTCGACCGGCACCGCCTCGCCCGGCGCCAGGATCCAGGCAATCGTCTGGCCCACGGTGATGACGTCGCCTTCGCGGGCGCGGACGGCCGCCAGGACGCCATCCGCTTCGGCCTCGACCTCGACCACGGCCTTGTCGGTCTCGACCTCCATCAACGGCTCGCCTCTGGTGACGGCCTCGCCTTCCTGCTTGCGCCAGGCCAGCAGCCGACCCGTCTCCTGGGCCATCTCCAGGGCGGGCATCACCACGCTCGTCGCCACCTCGCCTCCTCACTCGACTTGGCGGGGATCCGTTCACCCCGCCGGGCACCCTCGCTCGCGCGGAGGCCCCTTCGCCTCGCGCCGTGCCGCGTCGTCAGGCCTTGACGCGTTCGATCTTCGCGCCCGCCTGAATCAGGTCGACGACCTCGGCGTTCAGCGGGGCTTCGAGCTCACGCGTCGTGGGCAGGGGCCCGTCCACGGTGACGTAGTGGGCGCCCGCCACGAGCAGCTTCTCCGCGGGGAATCGCGTGATCACCTCGTGGCCGGTCTCGGTCACGACGATCTCCTCCTCGATGCGCGCCGCGCTCCATCCGTCCCGCGAGGGCCAGAACGTCTCGAGCGCGAAGACCATGCCCGGCTTGAGCTCGTAGGGATGGTCGAGCGACACGAGCCGGCTGATGACCGGCTTCTCCCAGATCGCCAGCCCGATGCCGTGGCCGTACTGGAGCGCGAAGCAGGCTTCCTCGTTGGGGAAGCCGAACTCCTGCGCGCGCGGCCAGACCGCGGCGATCTCGCCCGTGGTTCGCCCGGGCCGCACCAGCTCGATGGCCGCGTCGAGGTAGTCCCGGCAGCGTTTGTAGGCGTCGACCATCGCGTGGGAGCCGAAGCCGATCGAGAAGCACCGGTAGTAGCAGGTGCGATAGCCCATGTACGAGTGGAGGATGTCGTAGTACACCGGGTCGCCCGGCCGCAGCACGCGGTCGGAGAACACGTGCGGGTGGGGATTGCAGCGTTCGCCGGAGATTGCGTTGACCGCCTCCACGTACTCGGAGCCGAGGTCGTAGAGCACCTTGCTCACGAGCCCCACCGCCTCGTTCTCGCGCATGCCGGGCTTCATCGCGCGGTACAGCTCGTCGTACGCGGCGTCCACCATCATGGCGGACATGTTGAGCAGCGTGACTTCGTCCTGCGTCTTGATCACCCGCGCGTCGGACATCACCTGCTGGCCGTCGACGACCGTCAAGCCTTCCCGCTGCAGCGCGAAGAGGACGGGCGGCTCGACGATGTCGATGCCGACGGGCGCCTTGTGGAGGCCGCGGCTCTCGAGCTCGATGCGGATCTTGCGCGCCACGTCCTCCGCGCGGCCCATCTCGGGCGACATCGCGCCGCGCAACAGCGAGATGCCCGCGCGGGATCGCTCGCCGAGCCACGGGCAGTGCAGCTGGTGGTGGCGCGCCGCCGAGCCGAAGTCCCAGAGGATCGGGTCGTCGCCGCGGGGCAGCAGCGTGAAACGGTTGGCCTTGTCCTGCGCCCACGTCCCGATGTGGGTCGCCGTGATGTACCGCACGTTGTTCATGTCGAAGCAGAGCAAGGCGCCCATCTCGGTCTTCTCGAGCTCCGCCCGCACCCGCGCCAGCCGTTCCCGTCGCAGGCGGTCGAAGTCGACGCGCGCCTCCCAGTCGACCGCCATCGTGCCGTACGTGTTCAGGGCCATCGCCTCACCTCGCAGGTCACGCCTTCCCGCAGAGCGTTCGGGCCAGATCGAATATCGTGTTTTCCGTCGGCACCGTGACGTCCTCCAGCGGCGGAGAGAACGGCACCGGGACGTCCATCGCACCCAGCCGCTTGACCGGGGCGTCGAGATGATAGAACGCGCCGTCGGCGATCACCGCGGCGATCTCGGCCGTGACCCCGTAGCGCTCGTGTCCCTCGTCGACGACGATGGCGCGGGAGGTCTTCTTGACCGAGTCGACGAGCGTGTCGCGGTCGAGCGGCGAGGTGGTCCGCGGGTCGACGACCTCCGCGCTGATGCCGACCTGCTCGAGCAGTTCGGCGGCGGCCATCGCCGTCTGCACCATGCTGCTGGTCGCCACGATCGTGATGTCCGTGCCGGGGCGCTTGATGTCGGCCACGCCGAGTGGGATGGTGTACTCCTCGAGTGGCACCGGGCCCTTGAGGCGGTACATCATCTTGTCCTCGAAGAACACGACCGGGTTCTGGTCCCGGATCGCGCTCTTGAGGAGGCCCTTGGCGTCGTAGGGGGTGGACGGCAGCACGACCTTCAGGCCGGGGACGTGACTGACCCACGCGTGCAGCGACTGGGAGTGCTGCGCCGCCGACCGGCGGGTCGCGCCCATCGTCGTGCGCAGCACCATCGGCACCTGGAGCGCCCCCCCGGACATGTAGTGGATCTTCGCCGCCTGGTTCACCATCTGGTCCATCACGAGCGTGAGGAAGTCCCCGAACATGATGTCCACGATGGGCCGCATCCCGGTCATGGCGGCGCCGACCGCCAGACCGGTGAAGCCTGCCTCGGAGATCGGCGTGTCGATGATCCGCGTCGTGCCGAACTCCTCGACGAGGCCGGAGAGCACCTTGAAGGGCGTGCCGGCTTCCGCAACGTCCTCGCCGAGGACGACCACGCGGGGGTCCCGCCGCAGCTCTTCGGCGAGCGCTTCGCGGATCGCCTCGGCGAACGTCAACTCGCGAACAGCGGTTTCAGGCATAGACGTGTCGCTGGACGTCACTCGCGTCCGGAAATGGCGAGTCGAGCGCGAACTGCGCCGCCGTCTCGATCTCGTGGCGCGCCGTCACGAAACACGCCTCGAGGTCGGCGGGGTCGGCGAAGCCGAGCCGACAGAGCCAGTCACCGAACCGCGCGAGGGGATCGCGCGTGGTCATCCACTCCTGCTCCTCTTCCTTGGACCGGTAGAACACGCGATTGATGTCGCCGACGTGGTGGCCCCGGTACCGATACGTGTCGCATTGCAGGAACGCCGGCCCGCCGCCCGAACGCGCCCGCGTGACGAGCCGTCCGGCCGCCGCGAACACGGCGCGGACGTCCTGGCCGTCCACCTGCTCGGCGTGCATCCCGAACGCCGCCGGTCGCGCCAGCACCTCGCCCGCCGTCGTCTCGCGATAGTGCGTGTACTCGTTGTAGAGGTTGTTCTCGCACACGTAGACCACCGGCAGCAGCCAGAGTTGCGCCAGGTTCATCACCTCGTACAGCACGCCCTGCCCGAGCGCGCCCTCGCCGAAGAAGCAGACCGCCACCTGGCCGGAGCCGCGCCACTTCGCTGAGAACGCCGCGCCGGTCGCGACGCCCGCGCTGCCGGCCACGATGGCGTTGGCGCCGAGGTTGCCGGTGGCCGGATCCGCGATGTGCATCGACCCGCCGCGGCCGCGGCAGTAGCCGGCTTCCTTCCCGAGGAGCTCGGCGAACATGCGGTCCGGCTGCGCGCCCTTGGCGAGGCAGTGGCCGTGGCCGCGGTGGGTGCTGGTGATGTAGTCGTCGGGCTCGAGCTGCGCGCAGACGCCGACGGCGACGGCCTCCTGCCCGATGTAGAGATGGGCGAGCCCCGGCATGATGGCGCGCGTGTAGAGCTCGTTGACCCTCTCTTCGAACACGCGGATGCGCGCCATCTGCGAGTACATCTGCAACCCGCGCGCGGCGTCGATCCCGGACTCGGCCCGTGTCGCCTGCGTGTGAATCGTCATGTCGTCACCCCCGCCATGCGTGCGAGCACTTCGAAGACCACGGCGAAGTCCTGCTCCGCCAGGCCCATGCCGTACGCCGCCGTCAGGAGCTCGTTGCTCGCCGCGGTGGTGGGCAGCGGCACGCCCAGCCGCTGACCCATCTCGAGCGCCAGGTTGAGGTCCTTCTGCATCATGTGCACGTTGAACCACGCCTCGGCGGGCATCTGCAGCACGAACGGACCTCGGTACTTCACCATCGGCGACGCGATGACGCTGTTGGTCAGCACGTCGACCGCCGTCTCCCGCGGGATGCCGTTCTTCTCGGCCAGCAGGACCGCCTCGCTGAAGGCCAGCATCTGCACGGCCAGGCTGAGATTGGTCGCGATCTTCATCGACACCGCGAGACCGTTCGCGCCGACGTGCGTGACCTTCGGGCCGATGTCCTGGAGGATCGGCTTCGCGCGCTCGAAGGCCTCGTGGGTCCCGCCGACCATCACCGACAGCTTGCCTTCCTGGAGCGTGATCACGCTGCCCGACACCGGCGCGTCCACCATCGCCGCGCCCGCGGCGGCGACGCGCGCGGCGAGCTCGCGGCTGGCGGCCGGGCTCACGGTGCTCATGTCCACGTAGAGCTTGCCCGGCCCGAGCCCCGCGAGAATCCCGTCGGGTCCCCCGGTCACCGCGAGCAGGGCCTTGCTGTCGGTGACCATCGAGAGGATCACGTCCGCCGCCTGCGCGACGGCCCGCGGCGAGTCGGCCCACCGCATCCCCGCATCGATCAGCCATTGCGCCTTCGACCGGGTGCGGTTGTACCCGGTGACCGTGTGGCCTTTGTCCAGCAGCCGTTTGACCATCTGGCTGCCCATCACGCCGAGCCCGACGAATCCCACGTGTGCCATGGCGATACCGGCTGGAGAGAGAGTTACGATGGCGCGGGCGGCCCCGCGGCCGCCACCGCTGCTGCGGCGTCCTCGCGTACCTGCTGCAGGTGCGCGCGGACGGCCTCGTGCGCCGCCTTCGGGTCGTGCTGCTCGACCGCCTTTAGGATGCGCTTGTGGTGGAACTGTCCGCGCTCGGGGCCGCCCTCCAGGTCGGAGATGCGCTTCCGCTGCTGGCGCAGCAGCCCCACGATCGAGTCGATCAACAGCAGGATGAACGGGTTCTCGGCCGCCTCGGCCAGCGAGAGGTGAAAATCGAGGTCGGCCTCGACGAACGCCTCCGGATCGGTCAACGCGAGGTCCATGGCCGCCACCGCCTCGCGCATGGCGATGACATGCACGTCGCGGGCGCGCGTCGCGGCGCGGGCGGCGATCTCGGGCTCGAGGATCTCGCGCACCTCGACGAGATGGGCGGAGTTCTCGACGCCGCCGAATTTCAGCAGGAAGCCGAATGACTGCCGGATGGCCTGCGAGGTGCCGTCAGTAATGAAGGTGCCGCGGCCGGGATAGGCCTCCACGAGGCCTTTCTCGCGCAACGCCTTCACCGCCTCCCGGACGGCCGTCCGACTCACGCCAAACTGCTGAGCTAGTTCGCGTTCGGCGGGAAGTTGATCGCCTGCCTTCAGTGCACCGGACAGCACAGACTCCTCGATTTGCTGCACGATTTGCTGGTAGAGCCGGGAGGACTGCAAGGCTTTGTACACTGGTGTGCCCCGAGCTGGTCTAGCCACTATACCATATGCCCACGGCGAGTCCAGCTTCTTGGAACGACGTAACCGTAAAATCGACTTGGCAGCCCAGGAAGGGGGCACCTTGTCAAGGACAGGCCATATGGTGGTAGAGTTGTCGGACCAGTATCGCGTTCCGTCGGCGCTGCCTGGCCCGGAAGCATGAACTCCGACCGCACATCCCGGCACTCTCATCCGGCCCAGGCCTTCCAGGGCTCCCGCGCCGACCGCAGGCTTCTCAGGAGGGCATCATGTCGGCTCCGCATCCGGCCCGCACGATGAAGGCGGGACTCCGGCTCGTCTTCGGCGGCGGCGTGTCGGGCGTGCTTGCCTTGATCTGCGTGGGGGGACCGGCCACGGTCGTTTCGCATGCGCAGTCCCACCCGCCGTCGCGGTCGGTGCTCCCACCGTACGCGTCGAAGCTGTCGCAACCCCGCTACAAGATGGTCGTGGACAAGGACGTGAAGATCCCGACCCGGGGCGGGTCGTACGTCATGGCCGACGTGTACCGTCCCGATGCCCCGGGCGAGAAGTTTCCACCGCTGCTGTCCTTGAGCGTCTACCAGAAGGAGCTCCAGTATGTGCCCCACGCGGGCCCGTTCACGCACCAGGAGCGACCCGAGCCCGACTACTGGGTGCCGCGCGGCTACATCCTGGTCTTCATCGACAGCCGCGGCACCGGCCGCTCGCCCGGCAACACCGACGTCTGGAGCATGGCCGAAGCCAGGGACTATTACGACGCCATCGAGTGGGCCGCCGTGCAGCCATGGAGCACCGGAAAAGTGGGCCTGGCCGGCGTGTCGTACTACGCCGTCACGCAGTGGATCGTCGCCAGCCTGAAGCCGCCGCATCTCGCGGCGATCATTCCGTGGGACGGGTTCACGGACATGTACCGGGAGTGGGCGTTTCGCGGCGGCTTGTTCGAGCAGGCACGCGTCATGCGCTGGTGGACCGACGTCACCGGGAAGCAGCTCCTGGAGCGCACGAGAATCGACAACGCCGCGGCCTACAACGAGAACTACATCTACAACCTCATGGAGCACTACCTCGACGGCCCGTGGTGGGACCAGGTCAAGGCGCGCGGCCAGCTCGACCAGATCACCGTGCCGTTCTTCAGCGTCGGCAACTGGACGAGCTTCCACTTCCGGGGCAACGTCGAAGCGTTCGAGCGCGCCGCGTCCAAGAACAAGCTGTTTCGGGTGCACATCGGCGGACGCCTGACCGAGTTCTACTCGGACGAAGGGAAGACCGAGCAGCTCCGCTTCTACGATCACTGGCTCAAGGGCATCGACACCGGCATGATGAAGGAGCCGCCGGTGCGGATCTGCGTCCGCTCGAGCCCCCGCGAATGCCGGTGGCGCTTCGAGGACGAGTTCCCGCTGAAGCGCACCAAGTACACCAAATACTTCCTGACGGCGGAACCCTCCGGAGGCCTGGTCGAGACCTCGACCAACGACATGAAGCTGGCCGTCACGGCGCCGGCGGCCGAACACGCCCTCACCTACGACGCCGGGCCGTTGTCCGCCGCGCGTGGCGCCCGTGACGAACCAGGCGCCTCATTCGTCTCCGAGCCCCTGGCCGACGACACCGAAATCACCGGGCACGTCAACCTGGTGATGTGGATTTCCTCGACCACCGACGATGCGGACGTGTTCGCGCGCCTGCGGAAGGTGAACCCCGACGGTTCCCTCGAGGCGGTATCGGACGGCGTCCTCAAGGTCTCGCATCGCAAGCTCGACCCGACACTCTCGCGGCCCGATCGCCCCTACCACAGTCACGACGTCGAGCAGAAGCTCACGCCGGGTGAACCGGTGCGCATCGAGGTGGAGATCCAGACGACCAGCATGATCTTCCAGAAGGGGAGCCGAATCAGGGTCGACGTGCTGCCGCACGACAACCAGGCGTACTTCGCGGTGTACCACCTCGGGAGCAACACGATCTTCACGGGAGGCAGCCGGGCCTCCTACATCCTGCTGCCAATCGTGCCCCCGCGGGCCGGCGTGGAGCCGGACCTGGGTGGTATCCGTGTCGGAGGCCCCGGTCCCGGCTGATGCCGTCCGCTCAGGCGTCACCGTCGACGGGGGCCACGAGCGCCAGAGACGGGGGGGCCACCAGAGCGCCCCGGACGGTCCCCTTGTGCAGTTCGCCCTCCCATCGGCTGACGACAATCGTCGCCACGCTGTTGCCGATGACGTTCGTCAGGGCCCGGCACTCGCTCATGAACTTGTCGATGCCAAGCAGGAGCGCCATGACCTGGATCGGGACGTTCGGGACGACCGACAGGATGCCGGCCAGCGTCACGAACCCCGTGCCCGAGACACCGGAGGCCCCCTTGGACGCGATCATGGCGAACAGCAGGACGCGCAGTTCCTCGGCCCAGGTGAGGTGCGTATTCGTGGCCTGGGCCAGGAACAGCACGCAGAGCGTGAGGTAGATGTTGGTGCCGTCGGTGTTGAAGCTGTAGCCCGTCGGAAACACGAGGCCGACGGTGGTCTGCGGGATGCCGAGGCCTTCCAGCTTCTGCATCATCGCCGGCAGCACGACTTCTGACGAGCTCGTGCCGAGCACGATCAGCAGCTCGTCCTTGATGAACACGATGAACCGCAGGATGGAGAAGCCGGCCAGGTAGGCCACCGGACCCAGGACCACCAGCACGAACAGGAGGGCGGTCAGGTAGAAGGTGCCGATCAGGTAGGCCAGGTTCGACAGGGACGCAATGCTGTACCGGCCCACCGTGAACCCGATCGCGCCGAACGCGCCCACCGGCGCGGCCCTGGTGATGATGCGGATGATGCCGAAGAACACCTTGCCGGCGGCCCCTACGGCGCGCGTGATCCCGTCGCCGAACGCGCCGAGCTGGGAGATGGCAAACTCCGTCAGGATCGCAAGCAGCAGGACCTGGAGCACGTCCCCGTGCACGAAGCCCCCGACGAACGTGTCGGGGATGATCGCGAGCAGCCGGGGGATGAAGCCGTATTCCCCCGTCGGGGGCACGTGCCCCGACATGGCCGTCGGGCTCAGCGTGGCCGGATCGATATTGAGACCGGCGCCGGGCCTGACCAGGTGGGCCACGAGCATGCCCACGATCAGCGCCAGCGTGGACATGATCTCGAAGTAGATCAGCGTCTTGAGTCCGACGCGCCCGACCTTCTTCATGTCCTTCATCGATGCGATGCCCTGGACGACGATGCAGAAGATCACCGGCGCGATCATCATCTTGATGAGCGCGACGAAGCCGTCGCCAAGGGGCTTGAGTGCGATGCCGGTGTCCGGGAAGAGCTGCCCCACGAGGGCACCCAGGGCGATCGCCACGAGCACCTGGATGTAGAGAACGGAGTACCAGGGCCGACGCCGTGCCATCAGTCCCCCTTCCCGAAGCGGTTGACGAGGGCTCGCGACGCGAGGTCGAACGCGGGGCCGCCGGTCAGTACGCCCGGTTCAACGGCGCCGCGCCGTCGATGAGAACCCGCTCGACGTTCTGCCACGCGGTCCGGCACAGGAACGCGGCCGACTGGCGCGTGACGCCGGCGATGTGCGGGGTCAACAACACGCGCCGCGCGGCCTCGCCCTCGAGCGCCAGCAGGGCGTTGTCGGCTCCTGGCGGCTCCGACGAATAGACGTCGACCGCCGCGCCACCGAGATGCCCCGTGCGCAGGTGCACCGCCAGCGCGCGGTCATCGACGATGCCGCCGCGAGACGCCTGGATCAGGACCGCACCAGATTTCATCAGGGCCAGCTCCCGATCCCCGATCAGGTTCTTCGTCGCCGGCAGCAGCGGCAGGTGCAGCGTGACGACGTCGGAAGCCGTCAACAGCTGGTCGAGCGACATCGACTCCGCGGCGAGGGCTCGGGCAGCATCGGGATTGGAGGGTGCGGGATCGGAGAAGCAGATCCAGCAGCCCATGTGCTGGAAGGCCTCGGCGACGGCCAGGCCGATGGTGCCGAATCCCACGACGCCGACCCGCAGTCCGTCGAGGCCGCCGAGGTTGTCGTTGATCATGCGCGCGCGGAACGCGCTGTAGTGGCCGCACCGGATTTCGGCGTCAGCCCAGGCGAACCGCCGCAGGAGGGTCGCCGCCGCCGTCACCGCGTACTCCGCGACGGCGCGGTTGCTGCCGCCGGGCACGTTCGCCACCGGCAGGCCGAGTCGCTCCAGGGTGGGACGGTCGAGGCGATCGAGGCCCGCACCAGTCACTTGAATCAGCCTGAGCGCCGTCCCCTCGAAGAGCGCCGGGGGCAGGGCCGGGCCGACGGCCGGCAGCACCAGCGCCTCGGCCGCCTTCATCAGGGCGGGGACGTCGGCATCGCCCGGACCGCGATAGGTCACGTCCAGCGACGGCGGCGGCAGGGCACCCGCCCGTTCGAAATCCGCTCTGGGACGCAGACACAGCACCGTGGTCTTCATGACGTGGTTCGTGGGCCCCGGGCCTCGGGCTCGACGGTGCCCGACACGACGTCCGCGACAGGGTAGAAGCAGAGCAGGAGGAGCGGCGTTGCGCCGGTATTGCTGGTGACGTGGTTCTCGCCCGGAGGAATCAGAATGGTGTCTCCCGGGTTCAGCGCGTACTCGCCGCTGTCCGCATACGTCCGGCCCGTGCCCGACAGGACGAAGATGCACTCCTCGCAGTCGCGATGATGGTGGGGACCGCGGGGCGCCGCGTCGGAGCCCTGTGGCGGGATCTCCGCGAGCCTCAGCGTCACGGACTGCGCCCCCGTGTTCGCCGACACGATCTCGAGGGCCGTGCGGCCGGGCAAGCCGAGCCGGACCGCCGCCGCCTGCGTGAACACGCGTGCCATCATCACACCCGGTCGAGCGTCCGGCGTTCGCCGACGCCACCCTGAACGCGGGCGAGCTGCCGGAAGATCTCCGACGCGTCCCTGGCGATGGCGTCCGCCACGCCGTTGATCACGCGATCGCCGTTCTCCGCGGTCGCCCCCTGCGGGCTGCCGTACCATCCCGTCCGCGCGATGGATCGCACGTCGGTCAGCACCGGCTGGTACGCGCGCGTGCGGCGGAGGGCGTCCATGCTCCGTCCGTGCCGGTCGTCCGACGACCCGTCGATGCGGTCCAGGTGCACCAGGTCCGGCCGGTGCGCGAGCACGGCCAGCGTTTCGATCTCGCCGCCGTGAGTCAGACCGTTGAACTCCTTGCCGTACATCTCCTCGGCGACGTAGCACGCCTGGACCGTCAGGACGGTCATGCCCCAGTCCCGGTGGAGAGCGTCCGCGGCGATCGCGAGCGACGGGATATTGCCTTCGTGCCAGTTGAGGACGAGCAGGCGCTTCGCGCCGTGTCTGGCGGTCGAGGCGCACGTCTCCGTCACCAGCCGGACGTACGTGTCCGGCGTCAGCGTGATCGTCCCCTCGTACCCCATGTGCAGCGGCGTGACGCCGAGCGGACCGCCCGGGAGCACCAGGCCGTCCATCCGTTCGGCCACCGCGTGCGCGATGACGTTGGCGGCGTAGATGTCCGTTCCGGTCGGCAGGTGCGGGCCGTGCTGCTCCACGCTGCCCGCCGGCAGGATCACCAGCGGGTTCGCCTGCAGCTGCGCGGCGATCTCCGGCTGGGTCAGGTCGATGAAGTAGCGGCTAGACAGCACGGCCGGCCACCTTCTCCACGCGCGCCCGCGCGGCGTCGAGCACCTCGGAGATGCGGACGGACTGCCCCTGCCGTTCGATCGAACGCAGCGCGGCGTAGACGACGGCGAGGGCGAGGTTGCCGTTGTGCGCGTTGAGCTCGCCCGCCTGCCCGGTGCGGCAGGCCTCGGCGAACAGCTCGAGCTCGGCCAGGAACATGTCGCTCGAGCGGGGCTCCAGCGTCTCGCGGCTGGCGTAGCCGCCCTTGCCCCGCTGGATGTACAGGGTCGACGACCGGTGCAGCGCGTCGGGCGTGTCCCACGTGCCGAAGTCGATCTCGTAGTGCATCAGCCCTCTGGACCCGAACACCCGCACGGCGAAGATCCCGGGCGAGGTCCAGCACGACCCGACGTACCCGACCTTGCCGTCTGCGAACTTCAGGAGCGTCATCGACTGATCGTCGACTTCGGCGCCGACCGGGGAGAGCTTGGACGCGATCGAGCTCGCCTCGAGGATCTCCCCGCCCAGGAAGTGCAGGACGTCGAACTGGTGGATCGCGAGCTGGGACAACGGTCCGCCGGGGGCCCTGTCCTTGTACCACCGCCAGGTCTGGGGCGTGAGTTCGAGCGCACGCTCGTTGGAGAAGTTCGCCTCGAGGAACGCGACGCGGCCCAGCTCGCCGCGCTCGATGGCCTCGTGGATTTGCCGGATCCCGGCCATGAGGCGGGCGCTGTGCCCGACCGTCACGGTCACGCCGTGCTGTCGTTCGAGCGCGGCGATCTGCAGCCCGTCGTCGAGCGTGCTGGCGATCGGCTTCTCGGTGTAGACGTGCTTGCCGGCCGCGGCCACCTGCGCGGCGACGGGCAGGTGCTGTTCGTTCGGGACCGTGAGGATCACGCCGCGGATCGACGGGTCGGCCAGCATCGCGTCCAGGCTCGACGCCGACGGGACGCCGGTCTCCCGCTGAAACGCGGTGCGCTTCTCGTCGGACCGGCTGTAGCCGGCGACGATCGAGAGCGCGCCGGACTTGCGGGCCGCTCGCGTCAACACCTTGGCCCAGCGTCCGAGCCCGACGATCCCGATCTTCAGCGGCTCAGCGGTCATCGGTGCCTCACGGACGCGGTCCGGCTGACGGCGGTGCCGGCGGGCGGCCATTGCCAAGACCGGGGTGAGATGATACGGTATTACCGTATGACGGTAATGTCAAGCCACGCGGTCGCCGACGCCGGGGCCGGGCCCCGCATCGAGCGGTCCGCGGCCCCGCTCCGGCAGCAGGTCGCCGATCGGCTCCGCGACGCCATCATCTCGGGGCGCCTGCCGCCCGGTGCGCGGCTGATCGAGCGGGAGCTCATCGCGGGGATGGGCGTGTCGCGGACGGTCATTCGTGAGACCCTCCGCCAGCTCGAGTCCGAAGGCCTGATCGCGATGATCCCCAACAAGGGACCGGTCGTGCGCGCGTTGACGCTGGCGGAGGCCGCGGACCTGTATTCGATTCGGGCGGTGCTCGAAGGCCTGGCCGCACGCCTCTTCGCGACGCGCGCGGACCCGTCCCACGTGGCCCGATTGGCGCGGGCGCTCGATCTGACCGCGAAGGCGTACAAGAAGGGCGATCCCGCGCGGATCTTCCAGGCCAAGGCCGTGTTCTACGACGTGTTGTTCGAGGGCGCCGGCAGCGAGACGCTGTCCCTGATGATCGGCACGCTGCACGGCCGGATCTCGCGCTGGCGCTCGCTCGGTCTCGGGCACCCGCAGCGGTCACCGGCCCGCTCGCAGGAGGCCGTCAGGAACCTGCGCGCCCTGGTCACAGCCCTCAGGAGACGAGACCCGGATCGGGCCGAGCGGATCATCCGGCACGAGGTGACCCGGGCGGCGACCGAAGTGACGCGCCTGCTGGGGCGCTCGCCGGCAGCCCGCGTGGACGACACGAAAGCCCACGCCGCCCCCGCCGTCAGAACGAGGTAAGGAGAAGCCAATGGCCACGCAGTGCATCGTCCACGACAAGGCCGACAGCGTCGGTGTCGTGGTGGTCGAGGATGTCCAGCCCGGAATGGAGCTCACCGGCTGGATCATGGAAACCGACGAGACCGTCAAGCTCCAGGCGCTCGACGCCGTGCCGCTCGGCCACAAGGTCGCGCTGCGCGACATCAAGGCTGGCGAGACGATCCTGAAATACGGCCATGACATCGGCCGGGCCGTGGCGGACATCGGCTGCGGCCGCCACGTTCACACCCATAACCTGAAGACCAAGAGGTGGTGAGATGAACGGTCATGGCTTCTTCGGATATCGCCGGGAGAACGGACGCGTCGGGATCCGCAACCACGTCGTGATCCTGCCCCTGGACGACCTGTCGAACGCCGCCGCCGAAGCGGTGGCCCACCACATCAAGGGCACGCTGGCCCTGCCCCACGCGTACGGCCGCCTGCAGTTCGGCGAGGACCTCGAGCTCTTCTTCCGCACCTTGATCGGAACCGGCTCGAATCCGAACGTGGCCGCCTGCGTGGTCATCGGGATCGAACCCGAATGGACGGGCCGCGTGGTCGACGGCATCGCCGGGACGGGCAAGCCGGTGGCGGGCTTCGCGATCGAGCGAAACGGCGACATCAGCACGATCGCCGCCGCCTCCCGCAAGGCAAAGGAGTTCCTCCAGGAGGCCTCCGCGTACCAGCGTGAAGCGTGCTCCATCGAGGAGCTGTTCATCTCCGTCAAGTGCGGCGAGAGCGACACGACGTCCGGTCTCGGTTCGTGTCCGGCCGTCGGCAACCTGATCGACAAGCTCGATCCGCTCGGAGCCACGACCTGCTTCGGGGAGACCACCGAGCTCACCGGCGCCGAGGTGGTCTGCGCAAGCCGCGCGGCCAGCCAGGACGTATCCGATCGGTTCATGCAGGTCTTCCGGGCCTACCAGGAGGTCGTCGAGCGGCACAAGACCAACGATCTCTCGGATTCGCAGCCGACGAAGGGGAACATCGCCGGCGGCCTGACCACGATCGAGGAGAAGGCCTTCGGCAATCTCCAGAAGATCGGCCGGAAGACGAAATACATCGACGTGCTGAAGCCGGCCGAAGCCCCGTCCAGGGGGCCGGGCCTCTACTACATGGACACGTCCTCGGCGGCCGCCGAGTGCATCACGCTCCAGGCCGCCGCGGGCTTCGTCGTCCACCTCTTCCCCACCGGCCAGGGCAACATCGTCGGGCACCCGATCCTGCCGGTCATCAAGCTCACGGCCAACCCCAGGACCGCACGCACGATGAGCGAGCACATCGACCTCGACGTCTCGGGCCTCCTGCGACGCGAGCTGACGCTCGACGCAGCCGGCGATCTCCTCATCGACATGACGCTCCGCACGTGCAACGGCCGGCTGACGTCGGCCGAGGCGCTCGGCCACCGCGAATTCGTGCTCACGAAGCTCTATCAGAGCGCCTGATGGCGGAGCCCGCGCGGGCCGGCCGGCCATGAGGCCGGCCCGGCGTCTCCCCGGGGGCGGACGGGCAATCCCCGCGCGTCGGTCAGCGCCGCCCGGCGGTGGCGCGGAGTGGAGGGTACGCGGGGGGCGGCACGCGCCGCTTCGACGCCGCCTCGTACGCCGACGCGACCTTGAGGATCCGATCCTCCGCCCCTGGCTCCGCCCGGAAGACCAGCGAGAACGGCAGCCCGGGTGCCGGCAGCGTCGTCGGGGTGTCGGTGTTTCTCGCGAGGTACCGCTGCTTGTCGGGGCTCAGCACGAACGTCGGGTCGTACACCGTGCGCACGTAGCCCGCCGGGATGAGCACCTCGGTCAGCCCCGCGAAGGGGCCCATCCGGATCTCCCCGCGCATGTCCCCCCGTGGTCCCGGCGGTGACGCCAGGCCAATCTGCCCGGGCGGCAGCGGCGTGTGCAGGCGGACGACGACGTCGAGGTGGTTTTCCTGAATGACCTTCATCTCGACGCGACGCAGCAGCTCGCGGAGCAGGATCCGTTCGTCGAGACCCTGGACCTCGCCGAGCGGGCGGCGGATGTTCCGGACCTCCTCGCAGTTCTCGAACGCCGCGCGCTGATCGTCGCCCCAGAACTTCGAGTGCGCGTTGAGCGTGGGAAAGTCCACGAGCGTTTCCGTGAAGCCGCGGGCCGCCCAGTCGACCGCCCGGCGCGCGGCGTACTGATTGAAATCGGGCACGAGCGTCGAGATGGCCACCGTCTCGGTGGGGAACTTCAGCGGAGACCCCGCGCGCACCGTCCCGGGAGCCGGCGGGATCGGCGCGCCGTCCCTTGTGACCAGGCGGTCGCTCACGCCGTTGTACGCCTTCGCGCGGTCGATGTAGGCCTGGACGAGCCCGCGGCAGGTAACCTGGCCGGTCTGGATGGCGCGGTGCACGTCCGCGATCGTCGCCTCTTCGAGCTGAAAGCCCGCCCCCTGCGTCCTGACACCCTGCGACGCCAACAGAAGACCGACAACGGCGAGCGCCAGAAGCACCGGCGGGACGAAGCGGACGCTGGTCTTTCCGATGGACATGGCGGCCTCCGGATGGTGCGTGGTGGAAGGTGGACGGAGTCGTGCCGCGCCGCCGGCATTCTACACGTGACCGGCGTCCCTGCCATCACGCAGGTGGCCGGACGCGTCGCCAAGTTCATGCTCATCTCGTCGACGAGTTTCCGTTTGGTGTTGACACGGGTCGCGCACCACAGATACTAGAGTGCCGTGCAGGCGACACTGGGGCGCCGCCTGCGCGACCTCGTCCACGCCGCCATCGGCATCGCGTGCGTGGAGCGCTCGCCATGTCTCGTTTCAAGGAGGATGCTGTGCGACGACGGATTCTCCGTGCGCTCGTGACGGCGGTGATGGGTCTCGGCACCCTGGTCGCGATCGGCAGCGGGCCCATCTTCGCTGCCCCCGCCGAGCAGGACGCGCTTCAGGCAGACCACGCGTTCGTGCAGGCGCTCGCCAGGTCGGACAAGGCCGCGGTGAGTCCGCTGCTCGATGCCGAGCTCATCTGGACCGATTGGCAGGGGAAGACCCGGAACAGGACCCAGATCCTCGAGCAGCTGCCGGCTTCCACGGTCGGCGATACCGGATCGACGTACTACAGCTACGACCAGGTTGTCACCGTGAGAACCGACAGTGGAAAGCTGCACGTGCTGCGGGTATGGGCCAGGCGTCCAGCGGGCTGGCGTCTGCTCGTCTACCACGAAGTGAAGCAGGCGGAGAAGGCTGGCACGCCCGCGCCGCCCGTCAGCGAGTGCGTCAATCCCTGCAAGACCGTTCCCTACCAGCCGAAGAACGACGCGGAGGCCGCCGTCATCAAGTCATGGCAGGAACTGGAGACCGCCGTCTTCGCCGGGGATGCGAAGGCGTGGGCGCCGCATTTCGTGGATGAGTTCGTGGTGATCAGCTCGGGCGCCACGGACCCGGTCACGAAGGACGGCCGCATCGCCATCCTCAACCGCCAGAAGGCAGCCGGGACCAACGGGGCGCCGGCGCAGCTGGCTCCCGATCACACGCGGATGTTCACGATCGGCGACACGGTGGTGATGACCTGCCAGAGCCTGCCGCACCGTGGCAAGCCCTCCCACATTACCCGCGTGTGGATCAAACAGGGCGGCCGGTGGAGGATGACCGCCAGTTTTCAGACGACCATCCAGGCCGCCGCTCCGGTGGTGGAGAAGTAGAACCGCAATCGGCCCCACGTGGTCGCGGTCCGCCGTTGTGACCCGGCGTCACGAGGCTGCGCCGAAGGCGCGCGGTCAGGCCGTGATGCGAAGCAGCTTCGCGGCGTTGCCGCCCAGGATTGCGGCCTTGTCGGCGTCGCTCAAGAATGGCGCGTTCAGGACCAGGTCCACCGTAGCCGGCCAGTTGAACGGAACGTCGGTCCCGTACACGATCTGACTCACGCCGACCTCGGCCACCAGATGCCGCAGCCCCTCTTCCGAGAAGACCATGGTGTCGATGAAGATCTCCCGCTTGAAGTAGTCACGCGGCCGTCTCTTGTTGGCGCAATTGGCGTTGCTCCGCACCTCGCAGGCGACATCCGTGCGACCGAGATACGAGGGCAGATACCCGCCGGCGTGCGGGCCGAGGATCTTCAGTCCCGGGAACTTGTCCAGCGTCCCGTCGAAGATCAGCCGGGAGAGGAACACGGCGGTCTCGAGCGGATTGCCGATGATGTTGCCCAGATCGCCTCGGCCCTTCAACGCGCCGTCGCGCAGCACGTTGTCGGCGCCTTGAGGATGCATGAGCACCAGGACCCCGAGCTCCGCGGCCTTGGCCCAGAAGGGATCGAACATCGCCAGCGAGAGATCCTGGGTCTTCACGTGGCCGCCGATTGACACGCCCCGCAGCCCCAGCTGCGTGACGGCGTGTTCCAGCTGCTCGGCAGCCAGATCGGGATACTGGAGCGCGACGGACGCGAGCGCCACGAAACGATCCGGGTGGGCGGCCACCCACCGCGCCAGGGTCTCGTTCTGGACCTGAACGATTCGGCGCGCCAGGTCACGGTCGGCCGCATACCACCAGTACCCGTTGATGCTGAGCGCCTCGACATCGACGCCCTGCCGGTCCATGAACTCCAGGCGCTGCGGCCCGAGGACGTTCCCCCCACCGCCTCTGCCAGCGCCCTCGAGAGGCGTGCCTTTCACGACCTCCGCCACCTCCGGAACGACGCAATGGCAGTGCACGTCGACCACCTTGACACGCCGGTTTCCGACGAAGACTTCGCGGCGCGTCGCGGGCGTGGTCTGGTTGCGTGGCAGGCCAGCCCCCGCCCACGCGCGGTCGGTCACCACCAGTCCAGCTGCCGCCCCCGCCACGGTTCTGACGAACTCTCTGCGATTCGGCATGGACTCCTCCCTCGCCCTCGGGCCAACCGGGTCCCCCCGACCCACCGCCCTCGCCCTGATGGTGAGGACTGCCGGATACACGGCAGCCTGGGGCGCGGTTCCCGCCCGCCGCCATTGCGGCCTTCGACCACGCACAGGCCCAATCCGGGTTGACGCGCGGCCGGCCTGATGGGCGGACCGCGCCCCCTTCGGGCATTGCCCCGCCCCGACCACAGGGCGGATTATCGCCGGAGCCGCCGATCTGTCAAGGGAGCGCCCCACTGCCGGGCTGGATCCGCAGCGAGGGTCCCCTCAGGGCGGGCTGCGGGATCCCGGCTGGCTAGCTCATCAACTGGACCCACGCCTGCCGAGTTGTCGGCGACCTGAGGGCGAAGCACCGAAAATCCTCTTGACATGGTTAGACCGCCAGATGGTAGAGTGACCGCACCAGTTCGGTGGTCTGCAGGTTGGGCCAGTCTTCACCGTGCAGGAGGAAGCCGATGAGCACGCCTGTGAGGCGTCTCCACCCCCCGGCTTTGCGCGGCGTCAGCGTCCGCCCCGTCGGCGGCACGCTACTCTACCCACGGTCAGCACCAAGTTGCAAATGCTCGGCCCGGCAGACAGGACCGCCTGCGGTCCGCTGTCGGACTTCCCATGCGGACGCGCGACGCAGGTCGAGTCGAATCGGGCGCGTTCGCGACGGCAAACCCGTTCATCGTGAAAGCAAGGAGGGCGTCGATGACAGTCGTGAGGCGTTTTCTTGTCCTGTGCGCCATCCTGGCGCTTCCGACCATCGGGTACGCGCAGGAAGCGGTGCTGAACGGTACGCTCACCGACTCATCGGGCGCCGTACTGCCCGGTGTCACGGTTACGGCGACCAACGAGGCCACGGGCAACACCTTCGTGGCGGTCACCGATGCGCGCGGCCGCTATCGGATCGGCGTGCTCACCGGTTCGTACCGGATCTCGTGTGAGCTCTCCGGCTTTGGGACCGTCACGCAACACGGCATCCAGTTGCTGGTGGGACAGACGGCCACCATCAACCTGCAGATGGCCCCCAGCAACCTGCAGGAAACGGTGACGGTCACGGGTGAAGCACCGCTCGTCGACACGACCTCGTCGACCCTGGGCGGCAACGTCGATCCCCGCCAGGTGGCGGAGCTCCCGGTGGAGGGACGCAACTTCATGGCGCTCGCGCTCCTGGCTCCCGGGGCCCGGACGACGGAGGAGAACGCCAGCCAACCGCTGCCGGACAGAGGGCGGCAAGGCGACGTGCGGGAGTTCCAGATCAACCTGGACGGCCAGCAGGTGACCAGGGATCTCGGGACCGGCTACCAGCCCAAGTACAGCCAGGACATGATTCAGGAGTTTCAGTACGTCGCGAACCGGTTCGACGCGACCTTTGGCCGGTCCTCGGGCGTCCTGATCAACATCATCTCCAAGTCGGGCACCAACAAGTTCTCGGGCATGCTCCGGGGCAACTTTCGCAGCAGTAAGTTCAACGCGAAGGAGCCGGTTCTGAACGAGGTCTTGCCGATCAGCAATCAGCAGATAAGCGTGGCCGCGGGCGGCCCGATCGTGATGGACAAACTCCATTACTTCGGCAACTACGAGTACGAGCGCGAACCGACCACCAGCGTCTGGAACACGCCGTACCCGTCGTTCAACATCACGCTGCAGGGCAAGAAGTCGATCATGAAGGGCGGCGTGCGCCTCGACTACGAGCTGTCCCCCAACATGAGACTGATGGGCAAGTATTCCCATACCGGGACGTGGAGGCCGTTCAACACGGGCAACAACTCTCACCCAGCTGCGACGACCCAGTATCGTGATTACAACACCGAGGCCTACGGGAGGTTCACGCAGGTCCTGAGCAATCGGGCGGTGAACGAGATCGAAGGCGGGCGGGCCGTGTACGGTTTCGAAGAGGCGCCCCTCACCCATTGGGCGGACGACTGGAACGGCCTTGGAATCGGGTCGCCTCGCATCAGGTTCCGGGGCTTCAACATGCTCCCGAACCCGTACATCCCGCGGCACCAGGACCAGTGGGTCTACAGCATCCGCGACAACTTCACGTTCTCGTACGAGGCGCGCGGCCGTCACGACTTGAGGATCGGGTCGGAGTTCCTGTTTCGCAGACAGATTCAGGCGAACCGGCGGTACGCGAGCGGCGAGATCGACGCCAGGGGCGGGCCCGTGCCCGCCAACATCGAGCAGCTCTTTCCGGTGTGGAACAACGTCGACACCTGGGACCTGCAGGCCCTCTCCCCGATCACGCGGAGCTACATCATCGGCGTCGGCGACTTCAACAATTGGCTCCAGTCGGGGAAGTTCGGCGCCTGGGCGCAAGACGACTGGGCGGTGTCGGATCGTCTGACGCTGAATCTCGGGGTGCGCTGGGACGTCGCGATCGGCGCGTTTGCGGAGGTCACCCTGGGGCCGTGGGAGAAGCCCGGGAACTACAACGACCTGACCAACGTCCAGCCGCGGTTCGGCTTTGCCTACAAGTTGGACGACAAGACGGTGCTCCGCGGCGGGGTCGGCCTGTTCGTCGGCGATGCGATCTCCGGTGAAGAGACTCAGGCGAAGGGCAATGCACAGATCAGCATCATGCGGTACGTGAACGACGGCCGTCCGGATTTCGCCTCCAACCCGACGAACGGGCAGCCGTTGCCGACCTTCGAACAGGCCCAGTCGCAGTTCTGCCACGCCAACAACGGCGCGCCCGGTTGTATCTACCTGGATCTCATCGAAGTGATCCTGGATCCGAAGTACGAGAAGCTGGCACACGAGTGGCAGACCTCCATCGGCGTCCAGCGGCAGGTCGGCGAGAACATGGGCCTCGAGGCCGATTACATCCTCACCCACGGCACGCGCGAGAAGGGTGGCCTCGACAACATCAACCTGACGTACGACCCGACCACCGGCGCCAACTATCCGTTCAGCGACGCCAGCGACCGGTTCCTGCCCGAGTGGGGCGCCGTGAGTGCGACCGTGCACCTGGGCCGCTCCACCACTCAGGAACTCCGATTCGCCTTCAATAAGCGGTTCGGCAATCACTGGCAGGCCTCGGGGAACTACTCGCTGCGGTGGTTCTGGGACGCGGAACCGCCGCCGTTCAGCGGCATCACGCCGGTTCCGTTCCCGGTCGCTGCCGATCTCGCCGGTGAGTGGGGTCTGGGGGCCGGCGACCAGCGCCACCGTGCCACGTTCTCCGGCATCTGGGAAGTCGGCCACGGCTTCCAGGTGAGCGCGATCCAGTACGTGGGCTCGGGCGTCCGGGATCAGGGCACCTGGGGTGCCGATGTGCGCGACGTGAGTGGAAATGGCGGAACCGAACGCCTCCGCCCCGACGGCACGATCATCCCGCGCAACAACCTCGTCGGGCCCTCGGCCAGCCGGACGGACCTGCGGCTACAGCAAAGGCTCCCCGTGATCGGGGGCGTCTCGATCGATGCTATCGCGGAAGTGTTCAACCTGCTCAACCGGCCGAACTGGCAAATCGGCACCGTGGAAAACTCGAGCGACTACCTGCAGCACATTGCCGGCGAGTATCGCACGGCGCAGTTTGGCTTCCGAATGACCTGGTAGGCGTCTTCGTCAAGCGGCGGCGACGCGGGGGCTTCCCAGCCCCCGCGTCGCGCCGGAGGCGCCACTTGCTCTTCCAGAAACTGCGGGGAGCCCGCCAGACCGCCTTCCTGTACCCCTTCCTGGCCAGTCCGCCTGCGGACAGCGGCCGGCACCACCCAAGAAACTCACACAGAACGTCCGAGGGGGACGAACCATGGCACGAAGGACACGAGGCTCGGATGGCGGCGAGCACGGCTTCTCCCGTCGGCGGATGCTGCAAACCGCGGCGGCAGCGGGCGTGGGGGTGCCGCTGGGGCGCGCCCTGGGCGCTGGCGGCGAGTGGGCCGTCCAAGGTCGGGGCCAGGCGCGGTTCCCCGCGTTCACGGTGCCCTCGCCCGTGTTCTCACTGGCCGAGCGCAACCGGCGCTGGGCGGTGGTCCGCGCCAACATGGCCAAGCCGCAGTGGAACCTGGACGCCATCATCACGGCCGGCAGCGACGCCCTGGGCAACAACGCTAGGTACCTCACCCAGACGGCGATCCAGAAGTACTCGCAGCCCGCACCCGAGGTGCTCTTTCCCCGCGACGCGGCCAGACCCGTGATCGCTCACATCAGCGGAACGCGTCACGTGGTCGAGTGGACCCGCAGGCTCCAGCCTGGCGGGTGGCTGTCCGACGGCAAGCTGGTGCTCAGGGCTGAATCGGGATCCGAGGCCCTGGCCAAACTGCTGGCGGCCGAGGGATTCAACCGTGCGGGAATGCGCATCGGCGTAGCCAAGCTGCAGGGCAGCCGCTTCGACCCGGAGGGCCTGGTGTCGTACACCTGGTTCGAGCGGCTCAAAGCGGCCCTGCCCGGCGTGGTGTTCCTGCCCATCGATCAGTTCCCGCCGCAGGTGGGCAACGACACGGGTCCGATCGAGGACGCGGCCATGTCAAAGGGTCCGGAGGAACAGGACGTCCTCCGAAAAGCCGTCGCGCTCAACGAGCACGGCCTCGCGGCGGTCATCGCGGCGGCCCGCAACGGGGCTCCCCGCCAGGCGGATCTCTGGTGGGCGTGCTTCCGGGAGATGTACGCCGGCGCTGGTGAGGACATTTTCCGCTGCTCGATTGGCTTCGACGCCGGAGGCAACGCCTCGCTGGGCGAACCGACGGACTATCCCGTGCACGTGGGACAGATCTGCAACCAGGAGATCAGCTCCGCGTACCAGGGCTACGGCTCCCAGATCAACCACGCCTTCTTCATTGGCAGCAAGTCGATGCCGGGGTACGAGTACTATCGAACCGCGATCGAGTTACTCGCGAAGGTCATCGAGCGGGCGATCGCCTTCATCCAGCCGGGCAAGACCACCTACGGCGACTTCGTGGCGAACAACGCCGAGACCTTCAAGGAGTTCGGCGAGCGGGGCAGCGGGCTCAACACCCACGGCGGTGGCCTCGGCTTCCTGTCACGCCCGCGGCAGTCGGCTGAGGACAACCTCGTGGCCATGCAGCCGGGGCACATCTTCGACTTCAAGCCCGCCGTCACCCTCGATCGCGCGAAGATCAAGGACGTGGGCGAGAGGAACCGTCCCGTGCAACTCGGCGAATCGCTCCTGGTCACCGAGAAGGGCGCCGTCCGCCTGGGTAATCGGCCGCTGGTGCCCATCGCGACGCGGGACTGAGCGATGGGAACTGGCGAGCCCCCTCTCGCGCAGCGCGTTCACCGCCTGCCGGACGGCCGTCTGGCTCACCTGAACTGCTGAGCCAGCTCGCGTCCGTGAGGAGGCCCGTCGCCGGGCTTTCCGTGTGGCCAGGTGAGAGTGACTCTTCAGTTCTGCCGAACGATCTGGCGGGACCGGTTATGGTCTAGCCACTATACCAAGCGGCCCTGAGGGTCTAGGTAAGCCCCGATTTCCACACCGGAATCCCTGCATTAGCCCGGAAAAGACGAGGCCTTGACAAGGACAGGACATATGGTGGTAGAGTTGTCGGACCAATAAGCGCTGAGCTTGCCTGTTGAGCCGCGCTCAGGTCACGGGAGCATGAACACAGTGACCGCATTTCGGCGCTCCCCTCGCTCGAGGCGCACGTCCTCTGGGCGCGACACCGGATCAGCCTCCTGCTCAGACCTTCAGTCACCGGCGGTCGTCAAACGCCAGCTCACGGCAATCGTCGCCGCACGGCGCACACGGGTCGCGCTCCGTTCCCAGAGCCGATCAAGTTCGCTGCCCGGTCGCTCGAATCCGCATTGTCAACGCTCATCCCGGCGCAACCCGCGCATCCAGCGCTGAGGCACAGCCATGAGACCCAGACTCCTCGCCTTCGTCGTCGGATGTGCGTGCGTGGCCGGCGTCGGGCTCCTGCCGACGGATGTCGCGGCGGCGCCCCAGGCCCGCGGCGTGCCGGGCACCGCGCCGCTCGAGATCGCGCCGCCGCACGGCTTCGTCATCACTAAGACGCTTCCGGGCTCCACGATTCCGGCGGACCTGACGTTCGTCTACACGCGCGACGAAATCTACGTGCCCATCGGCGTGCGCAAGCCCGCGGGCAACGGGCCGTTCCCCGCGATCCTGATGGGCGCCGGCAACGGCCACGGCGGCATGCCCGAAGTGGAGCGCCAGCTCGAGCGCCTCGGTCCGATGATGGAGCGCATGATCGCCCGGGGCTACGTGGTCGCCTATGCCGAGTACCGCAACGAGATCCCCTACCTGTATCAGAAGAACCCCCGATCCGAGAACCTGTCGGACAACATCAGCGGCGGACAACGGGCGCTCAAGTCGAATCCGACGCTCGACTCCGACGACTACATCTCGATCATCCAGTACCTGCAATTGCTGCCGTACGTGGACAAGGACGCCGTGGGCACCTACGGCGTGAGCCACAGCGGCGAGGTGATGGAAAAAGCCGCGGCCGAGATCACCTGGGGCGCGGCCGTGCCGAACGAAGGCGCGGCCCACGAGTTCCTCAATGTCGACACCGGCCCGAACGCGCCGCGCCGAGGGACGGAGATCTGGTTCAACGACGTCGAGGTCGCCCGGAAGTTCGCCGACAAGGCGTTCGCGATGGAGCGGATCCGGCGCATCAAGACACCGTTCCTGCACGTGGGACGCGACCGCGACGCGCAGGAGGGCATCTTCCGGCTCGTGCACGAGTGGATGGTGGAGGCCGGAAAGGACTCCACGTGGGTGAGCTTCGATCACCCCGTGCACGGATACGGCTTCATCTACACCAAGGCGGACGGCTCGTACCAGCCGGATCCGATCCAGCAGCAGGTGTTCGACATCGTCATGCAGTTCTTCGACAAGCACCTGAAGCACACGCACCAGACGACCGGCGGCCGATAGCGGGGGACCCCAGGAGCTGCGCATGAGCGAGCCGCGCATCAGCTACGTCGACGTTCGAACGCTGTCGGACCCCCGCATGCTGGCGGAGTTCGAGCGCGCGCGGCGGGAGGGGACACCGCGGCCCGAGAGCCACGCGATTCGCGCCCACGTGCCTGCGGTCTTCTGGTCGTTCGTCAACACCTGGAACGACGTCTTCGTGAACGGCGTCGTGGATCACAGTCTGAAGGAGCTCTGCCGCGTCTTCGTCTCGAGGTCGGTGAAGTGCCAGTACTGCGGCAGTCAACGGTCAGTCACGGCTGCCGGAGAAGGACTGACCGAAGCCGACTACGAGGACGTGCTGAACTTCGAAAGATCGGATCGTTACAGCGAGCGCCAGAAAGCGGCACTCGCGCTGGCGCACGCCATCACCTGGGATCTGGACACGGGCGATGCGTTCTGGGACCGCCTTCATCGGCAGTTTTCGGAGGCGGCGCTGGTGGAGCTCGGCTACTTCATTGGCGTCACGATGGGACAGCAGCGATTCCTCCGCACGTTGAACATTGAAATCGGAAGCGCGGAATCGGCAATCGCGGACGACGTCGATTCGATCCGACGGTAGCTCGAGGAGATGGTGACGATGACGGGCGAGGCGCCCGTCGTCGAGACCAGCACCACGGCGGCGTCGGTCCGCGGCGCCGCGGATTCCTTGCGAGGGACCGGCTCGAAGCCCGGACGGTGCGCGTCGGGCCGGCCCTTCGCCGAACGTGCCCGGACCGACGCCGTCCGGGCGTTCCCTCTCCATTCGAGACAAGGGGCACGATGACGATGACGACCACTCCACACCGAATCCCCGCCCGTGCTCCCGGCCTTCGCCGCCGGCGCGCGCTGTGGACGACGGCCCTCGCCGCGGTGCTGCTCGTGGCGCTGGCGGGCCCCCGCGGCCACGCCCAGGCGCCGCCCGTCTCCAAGGACGCCTCGGTCGCCGGCCTCGAAGCGAAGTTCGTGGACGTCAACGGCGTCCGCACGCGCTACTACGAGCACGGCCAGGGCGAACCGATGGTCCTCGTGCACGGCGGCGGCCGGGGCACGACCTCGTCGGCCAACAACTGGTCTCCGGTCATCCCGCTGCTCGCCAAGCGGTTCCACGTGTTCGCGGTGGACAAGAGCGCCGCCGGCATGACCGGCAATCCGCTCGACGATCGGGACCTCAGCTCCGAGGGCGAGGTCAAGCACATGTACCGGTTCATTCAGACGATGAACCTGGGACCCGTGCACCTCGTGGGCCACTCCTCGGGCGGCGCGCTCGCGTTCTATCTCGCCACCGAGCACCCGGACATCGTGAAGACGCTGGTCGTCGTCTCGCAGGGGCCGGAAATGCCGCCCGCCGGCGACGGTCCCACCAAGCACGACGTCGCCCAGGACTCGACGTGCAAGGCGCCGCAGACGACCTACGAGGGACGGAAGTGCCGGCTGGAGCTGCTCGCCCACACGCCGACCACCTTCGACGAGGAGTTCCTGCGGGCGGACTCGTGGATGGCGGACCTCCCGAAGTCCCGGACCGCGCGCGCCAAGTACGCCGCGATGCCCGCCAAGGAGCGTGCGGCGCGCACGGCCGCCTACCGGCAGCGGGCGTGGGACCGCGCCAGCAAGGAGGGCGTGCTGCAGATGCCCATCCTCATCTACGTCGGCAAGCAGGACACGCTGGCCTGGCTGGCCAGCGAGCCTTACGCGATGATGCGGGGCGAGCTCGGCTTCTACAACATCGTGGCCGCCAAGAATCCGCGGGTGCAGATGACCATCGTCAACGAGGCGGGCCACTTCCCGTACCGGGAGCACCCGGAACAGTTCGCGGCCGACCTGATCGACTTCATCAACTTCTGGAACAGCCACCGGTAACCGCTCGTGTCGCGTTCGGGAGGGTGAGATGACGATCCAGTGGAGCGCTCTCGATTCACGCGGCGTCGGAGCGGGCCTGGCGCCGTGGGCGGTCGCCGTCGGCCTCGGATGCCTCCTGGCGTGCGGCGGCGGGCCCGGCGGCCAGGCTGCCGTCTCCCCGACGGGGGCCATCGAGGGGCTTCAGGCCAAGTTCGTGGACGTGGACGGCGTGCGGACGCGCTACTACGACTACGGCCAGGGCGAGCCGATCGTGCTGGTGCACGGCGGCGGCATGGGCGGGGCCTCGACGGCCAACAACTGGTCCCGGAACATCCCCGGCCTCGCCACGCGGTTCCGGGTGATTGCCGTGGACCGGCTGGCGCAGGGCATGACCGACAACCCGAAGGATGATCAGGACTTCAGCAATGAGGGAACGGTCAAGCACCTCTACCGGTTCATCGAGACCCTGCAGCTGGGCCAGATCCACCTCGTCGGGCACTCGTCGGGCGGCGCGATCGCGTTCTATCTGACGGCGGCGCACCCGGAGATCGTGAAGACCTTGACCGTCGTGGCCCACGGGCCCGCCATGCCGCCCGCCGGCGAGGGCCCGACCAAGTTCGCGGCCATCCTCGAGAAGTGTCCACCGGACCCGACGAGCTACGAGCACCGCAAGTGCCGGCTGCTGGCGCTCGCGCACACGGAGGCGACTTTCTCGGAGGAGTACGCGGCAGCGGACGAGTACATGGGCAACCTGCCCAAGTCGGTCGAGGGCCGGAAGCGGATGGACGCCATGCGCGCGGCGCACCCCGGATGGCCGAACGAGCAGAACGACGCCTACCGGACGCAGGCGTGGGAGAAGGCGCGCAGCGGCGCCCTGCAGATGCCCATCCTGCTCTGCGGCGGCAAGCAGGACACGCTGTCCTGGGACGCCGACGACCCGCATTCGATGATGCGCGGCGAGCTGGGGTTCTTCGACATCGTCGGAGCCAGGAACCCGCGGGTGAAACTGACGGTGATCAACGAGGCGGGTCACTTTCCGTACCGGGAGCATCCGGAGGAGTTCAACGCCACCCTCACGGGCTTCATCGATTTCTGGAACAGTCATCAGTGAGCGGACCGCGACGGACCCGCGCGCCGGGCGGGGCGCGGGCGGCGGCGTCTCATGGCGATCAGGAAAGGACATACGTCGATGACTCATGCTGACCTCACTGCAGTGCGCGGACGGCGGCGGAAGACCTGGAGGCTGGTGCTCGCCGCGGCCGTGACGATTCCCTGGCTCGCCGCTGCGGGGGGCCAGACGCCGCCGAACCCGCCGCCCCCGCCGGGCGTCTCGGCGATGGGATCGCTGGGAGGTCTCGAGGCGAAGTTCGTCGACGTCAAGGGCGTGAGGACGCGGTACTACGAAGCCGGCCAGGGCGAGCCGATGGTGCTCGTGCACGGGGAGGGCTGGTCCGGTCACTCGAACGCCAACACGTGGGTCAAGAACATCCCCGGTCTCGCCAAGCGGTTCCACGTCTTCGCGCCGGACAAGCTCGCCGCCGGCATGACCGGCAATCCCCTGAACGACAAGGACTACAACATCCAGGGCGAAGTGGAGCACATGTACCAGTTCATCCAGACGATGAAGCTGGGGCGCGTGCACCTGGTGGGCCAGTCCCGTGGTGGCGGTTGCGTGTTCTTCCTCGCCGTGGCGCACCCGGAGATCGTCAGAACGCTCGTCATCGTCGACACGAACACCGCGGCGCCCGACACGGGCCCGACGGATCGGCAGAAGGTGCTGGCGAGCTGTCCGAAAGAGCCCGATTGCGACGAGTGGCGCTGCCGTCTTCGCGCGATCTCGTACAAGCCGGACGTGGCGTTCGACGATCTGTTCTTCAAGACCGGCTGCTACATGGCGAGTCTGCCGAAGTCGAAGGAAACCGTTGCGAAGATGGCCGCCGGCGCCGGCGAGCCCCTCCGGTCGCAGTTCAACGAGTGGAAGAAGGCCGTGCACGAGCGCGTGCGCACCCAACCCGTTCTGGAGATGCCGATCCTGCTCTATTGGGGCAAGAACGACCCGTCGGCCATGCTGAGGAACGGCCTGGCGCTGCTCGACGTCATCACGCCGCAGAACCCCAACGTCCGGATGATCATCGCCAACGACTCGGGTCACTTCCACTACCGGGAGCATCCGGAGGAATGGAACCAGAACGTCATCAACTTCATCGACTACTGGGACCGGCAGCCGGCGGCGCACGCGGCCCGCTGACGTCCCGAGCCGGACGCGCAGCGTCCGCAGGAGGCGGCGAACCATGTCGGACACGTCTCGTACTCATCGGAAATTCGAGGTCGGTCGCGGCGTGCGCTGGATCAGGTGGTCGGGACTCGTGGCGCTGGCCGGCGTGCTGACGTTCACGGGCGCCGGCGGCCCGACCGGCGTGGCGGCCGCCGCGGACGCCGACGGCTCGATCGGCGGCCTGACGGCGAAGTTCGTCGATGTCAAGGGCGTCCGGACGCGCTACTACGACGCCGGCCAGGGCGAGCCGATGGTGATGATCCACGGGGGGTTCACGGGAGGCTCCTCGACGGCGAACGTCTTGTCGCGGAACATCCCCGGCCTGGCCAAACGGTTCCGCGTCCTGGCGCCGGACCGGCTCGGATCGGGCCTGACGGGCAATCCGGCGGACCACGACTACGGCACCGCCGCCCAGGTCGAGCACATCTATCAGTTCATCCAGACGCTGAAACTGGGGAAGGTGCACCTGGTCGGTCACTCCGCCGGCGGCGCCATCGCGTTCTACCTCGCGGTCGCGCATCCCGAGGTGGTCAAGACCCTGGTCGTCGTCGCGCAGGGACCGGCCAGCGCGCCCGCCAGCAACGGGCCGACCAGGCTGGACCTCTCGAAGTGTCCCGACCAGACGCAGTACGCCGGATTGAAGTGCCGCGTGGCCGCCCTCGCCTATTCGCCGACCACCTTCGACGACGAGTACTGGAAGGCCGACGAGTACATGGCCATGCAGCCCAAGACGAAGGAAGCCCGGGCGGAGGTCTCGGCCGCGTCGGGCGAGGCGGAGCGGGCGCGCACGGCCGCGTACAAGCAGCAGGCATGGGATCGCGTCAGGCAGGGCGGTGTCCTGCAGATGCCGGTGCTGCTCTATGCCGGCAAGGACGACGTGCTCGACTGGGGCAAGAGCGACCCGACGGCGATGCTGCGCGGCGAGCTCGGGCTGTTCGACATCATTGCCGCCAAGAACCCGAGGGTGAAGATGATCGTCCTCAACGAGGGCGGACACTTCATGTATCGGGAGCATCCCGACGAGTTCAACCAGGACCTGATCAGCTTCATCGATTTCTGGGCGCGTCAGCCGGGCGGGACGGCGACGACGCCGTTCCGCAGGTGACCAGAGGAGCGCACGTCCGGCGCGCGAGCCGCAAGGGGGGCCGGCCCGGGGCGTGGACGGATCCGTCCGCGCTCCAGGCCGGCGCGGGCGCGGTCCTGGTCGCGAGCCTGCTGCTGATCCCGGAGGCCGCCGCGTCCTCCACCCCGCCCGACCTCGAAGCGATCCGCGCGGCCAAGCTCGTGACGGCCGTCCGGATCGACGAAGCCATTCATCTCGACGGCGTCCTTGACGAGCCCGCCTGGCAGCTCGCCACCCCGGCCACGGACTTCTACCAGCAGCAACCCGCCGAGTTCGAGCCCGCCACGCATCGAACCGAGGTGCGGTTCCTCTACGACGCCTCGACCCTCTACGTCGGCGTCGTGCTGTACGACGAGTCGCCGGACGACCTGGTCGTCGACGACCTGAAGCGGGACTTCAGCGGCAAGGAAACCGACATGTTCGGGCTGGTCTTCGACACGTTCCTGGACCAACGCAACGCGTACGGCTTCCTGACCAACCCGGGCGGCGCGCAGCGCGATACCGAGGCCTACGACAACGGCCGCCGCAACGACGCCAACTGGCACGGCGTGTGGTTCGTCCGGACGGCCGTCCGGCCCGACGGGTGGAGCGCGGAGTTCGCGATTCCCTTCAAGACCCTGCGGTTCCCGGATCGGCCGACACAAGAGTGGGGACTCAACCTGGTCCGGATCGCGCGCCGCGCCAACGAGAAGACGACCTGGGCGCCCGTCCCGCGCCAGTTCTCCCATTACAACGTGGCGTACGCGGGCCGGCTCCTGGGCATCGCGGGCGTCGGGCGTGGGCGGAACCTGCAGGTGACGCCCTTTGCCACCGCGCGCATCCAGCCCGGCGCGCCGGACGGGGACGGACCCCCCCGGGGTGACGGCGGCCTCGATCTCAAGTGGGGCGTCACGTCGTCGCTCGTGCTGGACGCCACCTACCGCACGGACTTCTCACAGGTCGAAGCCGACACGCAGCAGATCAACCTGACGCGCTTCAACCTCTTCTTTCCCGAGCAGCGCGCCTTCTTCCTGGAGAATCCCGCGAGCTTCCAGATCGGCCTCACCGATTCCGACAGCGAAGCGCCGCGCCGCGACCTCGTGCCCTTCTTCAGCCGCCGGATCGGTCTCTCGTCGACCGGCCAGCCGATCCAGGTCGTCGGCGGCCTGCGCCTGACCGGCCGGGCCGGCGCGCAGACCCTCGGGATCCTGTCGATGCAGACCGACTCGTTCGAGGGCGAACCCGGCAACAACTTCACGGCGGTGAACGTCGCGCGGGCGGTGTCCGACGCCGCGTCGGTCGGCGCCTTCTATTTCGGGCGCGAGCCCGCCGGCGCCGGCGGCTTCAACCGCGTCGCCGGCGTCGACCTGCGGGTGTCCCCCCGCCGCACGCTGGAGATGTCCGCCTTCGTCATGCGCAGCAGCACCGAGGGCCAGGGCGGGGACTGGGCCGGACAGGCCGACCTGCGGCTCGACAGCAGCGCTCACCGCCTGCGGCTCGGCTTCGTGCAGGTCGGCGATGGCTTTCGTCACGACCTCGGCTTCGTGCGCCGGCTGGGCGTCGCGACGCTGTTCGGGAAGTACACGCGCGTCCTCCGGCCGGTGAACTCGGCCGCGCGGGTGCTGGAGTACCGGCTGGGCGCGAACGTCGAGTTCACGGGCGACAGTCACTATCGCCGGTGGCTGACGCGGATGGACGCCGTGAACTACGGGATGCTGTTCGCCGATGGCGGCGAGCTCAAAGCCTGGGCCAACAGCACGTCCGAGCGGCTCGATGCGCCCTTCGGCATCGGCTCGAGCCTGACCGTCGCGCCCGGGGCGTACCGCTTCGAGGAGGTGGGCGCCAACTACACATCGAACAAGAGCGCGTCGATCTCGGGCAGCCTGGAAGCGAAGGCGGGCGGGTTCTGGACGGGCCGCCAGCGCGCGGTGGACGCCAGCCTGCGCGTCCGCTTCAGCGCCAACTTCGCGGCGAGTGCGACCTTGAGCCGGAGCGCCATCGACCTCCCACAAGGGTCGTTCACGGGAAACCTCGTGGGGCTGAAACTCGACTGCTCCTTCACCCCGCGGATGTTCCTGAACGCCTTCGTGCAGTACAACGGCGAGGCCAACGTCTGGTTGTCGAACATCCGTTACAACCTGATTCACCACCCGCTCAGCGACCTCTACGTGGTGTGGAACGAGACGCGGCTCCCCGGTGCGACCCAGCGGGCGCTGCTGCTCAAGTTCACCCAGACCCTCGTGTTCTGAGCCCCGCCGTCCGGTCCGCTCACCGGTGAATCGACTACGCGATCTTCGCCACCAGTGACTGGTTGGATCGACTCGTGAAGACGCCGCCGATGCTCGGCGTGATCTGGAACTGGCGCACCTGAGGCTTGACGGACTGGAGGCGGGCGGCGACTACGCGGTGCGGCCGGCGGGTCGGACGCGCGAGATTTCCGCCTTCACCGCGTCCGGCCGGGTCCCGCCTCCGATGGCACGGGGCTGTCGGCCACGGCGGTGGAGGCGTCGTCACGCACCTGGCGAAGATGGGCGCGCATCGCGTCCCGCGCCGCCTCGGGATCGTGCCGCTCGATCGCCGCGAGGATGCGACCGTGATGCAGCTGTCCGTGCCTGAGGCCGTCGGTCGCCTGCGAGATGCGCTTCCGCTGCTCGCGCAGCAATCCCACGATCGAATCGATGAGGATCGGCACGAACGGATTCTCGGTCGCTTCCGCGAGCAGGAGGTGGAAGTCGAGGTCGGCTTCGATGAAGCGGTCGGGGTCGTTCATCGCGGCCTCCATGGTCTCCAGCGCCTCTCTCAGGCTCGCGATATGCCGATCCTGCGCGCGGAGCGCGGCGAGCGCGGCGATCTCCGGTTCGAAGATCTCTCGCACTTCCACGAGCTGGACCGTGCCCTCGTGGCCGCCCATCTTCAGCATCAGGCCGAACGACTGGCGAATGGCCTGCGAGGTGCCGCTCGTGATGAACGTGCCCCGGCCGGGATAGGCTTCAACGAGCCCCTTCTCGCGCAGCGCCTTGACGGCTTCGCGGACGGCCGTGCGGCTCACACCGAACTGCAGCGCGAGCTCGCGCTCGGCCGGAAGCTGGTCGCCCGGCTTCAGCGTGCCGGCCAGGACGGACTGTTCGATCTGGTCCACGATCTGTTCGTAGAGGCGGGAGGAGCGTAGGGCTTTATACATGGTTGAGCTTCCGTCGAATAATCGTACCACTATACCAAACCCGGCCGCCGCGTACCGTCAACCGGGCAATCCTCCTGGCCAAAGCTCAGATCGAGCCCAGAAAGAACTTGACATGGCCTGGTCATATGGTGGTAGGGTTGTCGGACCACTCGCCTGATGCCCGGCTGTGTATGCCATCGGCAACCTCAGCGGCGTCCACAGAGGAGGGTATATGTCGGAGGGCCCGGCGAGCCACGCCCACGTCAGGCCGCGGATGCAAGGAGGAAGCAAATGGGCCGGGTCATCGCACTGACGTGCTCTGCGTGGGTGTGTGCCGCGGCGCTCGCCTTCGGCCAGGAGTCGGGGAAGGTCTTCGGTCCCGCCCACGTGACCGAGCCCTGGGAGTCCTTCACGTTCACCGAGCCGGTGGTCAATTCCGACATTCCCGTGGACATCACCCTGCTCGAGACCGTGGACGGCCTGTTCACGCCCATCGGCCTTCGCCATCCGAAGGGCAAGGGCCCGTTCCCGATCGTGCTGTTCTTCACGGGCAACGGCGGCGCCGGCGTGCAGCAGGTTCGGGACTACGTCAACAACGACGCCTATGCGATGGAGCGCTTCCTCGACGCCGGCTCATGATCCGCTCCAGGGCATCTTCGAGACGGCCTACACGTGGATGAAGGAAGCCAATCTCGACGTGCAGTACGCGTCCGACGATCATCCGGTGCACGGCTATCTCATTCGCGTGCCGAAGGACGACAAGGGGGGTCTACCACCCGGACGCGATGCAGCTGAAGGCCATTCAACAGGCGATGGATTTCTTCAGGGAGCACATGCCGCCCCGTTCGCACTGACCTGGCGCTCCGAATCTTCATGTCCACCGGCATCTTCCCGTTGCACGAAGGCTTGGCGGGCGCGACGCGGGTACCGGCGCTCGGCCGGCGGGCCGGCCCGCGGATCTCGACGCTCGAAACGGCGGTGCTGTTGCTCGCCGGCGGCGCGGCCGCGGTGCCCACGGCCTCACTGCGGCTGGGCCTCCGGATCCCGGGGCACGCCATCGTCCTCGCGGTGCTGCCGCTGGCCTGCGGTCTGGCCCTGGTTCCGCGCCGCGGCGCGGGCTCGATCATGGCGGTCGGCGCCGGCGTCACCGCGGCCTGGCTCAGAGGCGGCGGCCACGCCGCGCTCGGTGCCGGCGCTCTCACGAGCCTGTGCGCTACGGGGCCGCTGCTGGATCTGGCCCTGGCGTGGATGCGCAGCGGATGGCGCCTCTACGGGGCGTTCGTGGCGGCGGGCCTGACGAGCAACTTGCTGGCCCTCGTGGCGCGCGGTGGCGTGAAGCTCGGGGGCTTCGATGCCCCCGGCATGCGGCCGATGCAGGACTGGTGGCCGCGGGCGGGCGTGACCTATCTCGCCGCCGGCGCGGTCGCCGGTCTCATCAGCGCGGCGATCTGGTTCTCGAGCGATCGGCGCCGGACGGTCGAACGCGGATGATCTACATCGGCATCGACGATACGGACACGAAGGACTCGCCCGGGACGAACCAGCTGGCGCGCCGGCTCCTCGACGGTTTGCACTGTCCACCCCACGCGGGGCTCGTCGTCCGGCATCAGCTCCTGATCGATCCGCGCATTCCGTTCACCAGCAAGAACGGCTCGGCGTCGATCATCCTCCTCGATGGCGCGGCGACCGGCGGGCTGCTCGACTTCGCTCGGGCCGGCATGCGCGCGGCGTTCGTCGACGGGAGCGATCCCGGACTGGCGCTGACCCGCGGCGAGGTCCCGGGGGAGGTCGTCCGTTTCGCGCGGCGGTGCCAGACGGAGGTCGTGCAGCCGGAGGAGGCCTACTCGCTGGCGGCGCGCTGCGGCGTTCACCTCGAGGGCCTCGGCGGCACGTGCCAGGGCGTGGTCGGCGCGCTCGCGGCCGTCGGCCATGCGGCGGACGGGAACGACGGCCGCGTGGTCCACATCGCGTCGTGGCCGTGGCCCGACGACTTCTCGGGGCCCCAGCGCGTCGGCGCCCTGATGGCGAGGGGCGTTCACGAGATCCGGGAGCTGGCGTCGGGCGCGCCGGTCTTCCACGGGACGGTCGACATCGGCAAACGGCTGCGGCCCAGCCGGCGCGAAGCGCGGGTGGTGTTGTACGTGCGCAGGATTGGCGAGGCAGGCGACGACGTGCAATGGGAGGCGGTCAAGCTGCCCTAGCCGACCCCGACCGGGCTGGACGGCGATCGCCGGGAGCGCGAGAGGAGTGATGCCATGACGCGAGGAGTCTCTTGGCTGATGGGCGTGGCGTTGACGGGCACGCTCCTGGCCGCTCAGCAGCGTGACGCGGAGGAGTACGTGAAGGTGCTAGAGCGCACCGAGCGTGTCGCCCGCCTTCAGGTGCCGCGTGTCGTGGCCGCGCTGAAGCTCGAACCGGGCATGCACGTCCTCGATCTGGGGGCGGGATCCGGGCTGTTCACCCGGCCGATGGCGCGCGCGGTGGCGCCCGGCGGCGTCGCGTACGCGGTGGACGTCGACCTCGGGCTGCTCGCCCTGGTCGCCGACTCGGCGCGCGAGGAGGGCCTCGAGACCCTGCGAACCGTGCTGGCGGCGCCCGACGATCCGAAGATCCCCGAGGCGGTCGACCTCGTCCTCATCTGCGACACGCTGCACCACATCGCCAACCCCGGCCCGTACCTGAAGCGGCTGCGCCGGTCCGTGAAGCCCGGCGGGCGCGTCGCGATCATCGACTATCGCGACGCGTGGCCGCCCGCACACGAATCCATGCGTTATACCGAAGCGCAGCTCGATCAGTGGATGAGCGAGGCGGGGTTTCGGCGCGCCGAGACGAACGACTTCCTCGACGGCTTGTTCTTCATCATCTATCGCTGAACCGCCGGCGATGCGCGCGGCGTGACGTCGCGCGCGTGGCCGACGCCGCGCTACGTGACGGGGCGCGCCGCCAGGGCGGCCTTCACGCGCTCCGGCGTGAACGGCGCCTGGCGAAGGCGAACTCCGGTGGCGTCGAAGATCGCGTTGGCGATGGCCGCCGCGGCGACCGTGATGCTCGTCTCGCCGGCACCGTTCGCCTCCGCATCGGGCCTGTCGATCAGCACGCTCTCGATCGCCGGCACGGCGGAGGCCAGCGACCACGTCTTCAGGGTCCTCCAGTCGATGGACGTCACCTTCGTGTCGTCCCACGTCATCTCCTCCAGCAGCGCGCGGCTCGCGCCCTGGAGCGCGCCGCCTTCGACCTGGTTCTTCAGGCCGTTGGGGTTCGAGATCGGGCCGCAGTCGATGCTGACGACCATCCGCTTCACGGTCGTCGCGCCCGTGTCCTGATCGACCTCGACCTCGGCCACCATGGCGCTGTACCCGTTCTCCCCTTCGTACAGCACGCAGGCGACGCCTCGGCCGGCGGCGATCCCGGTCCGCCGCCCGTCGGTCCTGGGTGACGGCCGGCTGTCCCAGTTCGCCGCCTTCGCCACCGCGGCCAGCGCCTCCCGCAGCCGGGGATCGCTCAGGTGACGCAGGCGATACGCGACCGGATCGGCCTTCGCGCGTGCGGCCAGCTCGTCCATGAAGCACTCGTGCGCGAAGGTGTTCTGGAGCCGGGCCGGGGACCGCAAGGACCCGGTCCAGAAGGGCGATCGCACGGTGTGCGTCAGGACCCGCTCGCTCTTGACGATTCCCGTGCCGCCGCACTGGCCACCGACGCAGCCGGCCACGTAGGGCGGCGCCGCGTTGCTCCGGTTGCGCAAGCGGCCGGTCGGCTCGGGCGCCGGCGTGAGCGGCGTGAACTCCTCGGGCTCGAAGCCCACGAGTGACCCCGTGATGACGTTTCCGGGAGTCCGGTACCCCGGCCGGCCACCGAGCGTCGGCGTCCACGCCTCGTAGTCCCAGGCGAGAATGTTCCCCTCGGCATCCAGCCCGACGCGCTGGTCCACGACGTACGCAATGCCGAAGTTTTCCCACGCCATCTCGTCCTTGCGCAGGAGCTGCACGCGGACCGGCTTGCCCACCGCCTGCGACAGGAGTGCCGCGTCGTACGACACCGTGTCGGCGCCGTTGACGCCGTAGCAGCCCGAGCCCAGCCTGAAGATGACGCGCACGTTCTCGGGCGGCAGGCCCAGGACCGCGGCCACCGTGTGGCGGAGCGGGTGAGTCGCCTGTGTCGCCGACCAGATGGTGGCCCGGTCGCGCTGGACGTCGGCGACGGCGCAGGAGGTGCCCATCGAACCGTGCACCTGATATGGATAGAAGTAGGTGGCTTTCACCTCGGCCGCCGCCCCAGTGATCGTGGCATCCACGTCCTTCGAGTCCACGACGAGCGAGTCACGGGATTCCTGCTTCCTGAGGTACTCGGCGATGCCGGCCTGATCCGGCAGTCCCACGCCGGACGTCCACGTCGTCTTCAATCTCCTCGCCACCTGGATGGCCTGCCACGGCTTCTCCGCCACGACGCCGACGAAGTCCTTCTTGACGACCACCTTGACGAGTCCGGCCATGCCCCGGACCGAGCCCTCGTCCACGCCGGTGAGCTTCGCGCCCACCTCCGGCGGCCTGATCACCTGCCCGTGGAGCATCCCGGGCACGCGCACTGTGTGCACGAACTCGAACTGCCCGGTGACCATGGCCGGGATCTCCGCACGGGGCACGGAGGTGCCGAGCACGGTCCACGCGCTCCGAGGCCGGCGCGTCGCGCGCTCGTCGAGCGGGATGTCGAACTTCCGTCCACCCACCAGCTCGCCGTAGCCGACACGCCTGGCCGGATCGGTCGTCGCGCTGATGGTGCCGTCCCTGGCCGTGAGCTGGTCGACGGGGAGGCCGAGACGCGCCGACGCGAGCCGGAACAGCGCCTCGCGCGCCGTCGCCGCGGCCTGGGCCAGGTTGCTGTGGTTGAAGTTCTCCGGGTGCGACTGGCTGCCCGACGTGGTGCCCTGATCCGGCGTGATGGCCGTATCGCACTGGACGAGGGTGACGCGGCTGATCGGCACGACGAGCTCCTCGGCGATCAACTGCATCTGCGCCGTGAAGAGCCCCTGGCCGAGCTCGCTCTTGCCCGTGTAGGCCGTCACGCGGCCGTCCTCGGTGACCGCGATCCACGAGTCGACGCGGTCGCGCGCCGCGCCCAGGACCAGCGGAGAGGGCTGGGCCGGCGCGCCCGCGACTCGCGGGGCCACGCTGAAGGTGACGATGAGCGCGCCCGATCCTTTCAGGAAGTCCCGGCGGGAGATGCCGGCCCCCTCCAGGGCCTCGCGCGCATCCGTCGTCAGGGCCGGCTCGCCGGTGTCTGTCGCTGATCGGCTCTTCATGCGCCCATCTCCCGCGCGTATCGCTTGATCGCCCGGAGCATCCTGACGTTCGCGAAACAGCGGCACAACACGCCCGCCATCGCCCGTTCGATCTGCTCGTCGGTTGCTTTCGGATTCCGATCCAGGAACGCTTTCGCATTCAGGATGACGCCGTTGAGGCAGAACCCGCATTGCGCCGCCTGCTCCTCGATGAACGCCCGCTGAAGCGGGTGCGGGTGGTCGATCGTTCCCAGCCCCTCGACCGTCGTGATGTCCGCGCCGGCCACGGTCCGCACCGGCGTCACGCAGGAGCGGATCGCCTGGCCCCTCACGATGACGGTGCAGGCGCCGCACTGCGCGAGGCCGCATCCGAACTTCGGCCCGCGCAGCTGCAGCTCGTCGCTGAGCACGTACAGCAGGGGGGTTGCCGGATCCACGTCCACCGTGTACGACCGCCCGTTGACCGTCAGGCTGATCGCGCTCATCTGATCGCCCCAATCGTGACCGGACCGCCGAGGAGGACCGCGCGGGGTCCGGAGCAATTCTAGGGGAAGCGGCGTGTGTCGGGCTACCCGGAAAATGCGGTTTTTGCGGGGCCGTCCCTCGGCGTCAGCCCTCCGCCGACCGGACGCGGGCCGCGCCCGACACCCGCAGCCCGTAGCTGCTAAGCTGGAAGCCCGTGAACCGACCGAGGAGACGTCGAACATGCGATCACCTGTCCTGAGGCACCGTCTGGCCGTGGCGTCCGGCATGGCCTTTGTTGTCCTCGTCACGTCGTGCGGGCGATCCCCCGCCGGGCAGGCGCCGGCGGCGCGTCCCGCCAACATTGAGCTCGCGAGCTTCCCGGCTGAGTGGACGTACAAACCCGGCGCTCCGGCGCCCACCGCCGAGAACGGCATGGTGGCGTCGAACTGTCCGCTGGCGACCGAGGCCGGCGTCGAGATCCTGAAGGCCGGCGGCAACGCCGTGGACGCGGCCGTGGCGGTGGGCTTCGCGCTCGCCGTCGCCTACCCGGAGGCCGGCAACCTCGGCGGCGGCGGCTACGCCGTCGTCCGCCTGGCCGACGGCAAGAGCGCGGCGCTCGACTACCGCGAGATGGCGCCGGCCGCGGCGTCGCGCGACATGTACCTCGGTCCCGACGGCAAGCCGACCGACGCGTCGCTCGTCGGCTACCGCGCGTCGGGCGTGCCGGGGAGCGTCGCGGGGATGCTCGCGCTGCTCGAGAAGTACGGCACGCTCGATCGGCAGAAGGTGATGGCCCCGGCCATCCGCCTCGCCCGCGACGGCTTCGAGGTGGACGACGCCTTCCGCGGATCGCTCGAGCGCAACGCGAAGCTGATCGCGCAGTTCGACGGCGCGTCGCTCTTCCTGCCAGGCGGCGTTCCGCCGGCCGTCGGAACGCCGTTCGTGCAGCCCGACCTCGCCCACACGCTCCAGCGCATCGCCGACCAGGGCGCCGACGGGTTCTACAAAGGGCCCGTGGCGGCGGCGGTGGACCAGGAGATGACGCGCCACGGCGGCACAATCACGGCCGCCGATCTGGCGGCGTACAAGCCCGAGTGGCGCACGCCCATCGAGTCGTCCTACCGCGGCCACGGCCTCATCGCGATGCCGCCCTCGTCATCGGGTGGCGTGACGGTGGCCGAGAGCCTGAACATCCTGGAGACGTGGCCCGAGCCGGCGCCCTGGGGCAGCGCCGAGGCGCTGCACCGGCTGGGGAGCGCGTTCCAGCTCGCCTTCATCGACCGCAACAAGGACCTCGGCGACCCGGCCTTCGTCGCCGATCCGGTCGGCCAGCTGACGAGCAAGGACTACGCGCGCACGCTGCGCGCGCGCATCGCCGACGACCGCGCGACGCCGACCGCCACGCTGCAGGCCGCGCCGCACGAAGGTCGCCAGACGACCAACTACGTCGTCGTCGATCGACAGGGCGACGCCGTGGCGATCACGACGACGATCAACAGCCTGTATGGATCCGGCGTGTGGGTGCCGGGCGCGGGCTTCTTCCTCAACAACGAGATGGACGACTTCGCGGCCAAGCCCGGCACGCCGAACCAGTTCGGCCTCGTGCAGGGCGAGGCCAACGCCATCGCGCCCCGAAAGCGCCCGCTGTCGGCCATGTCGCCGACGATCGTGCTCGACACCGACGGCTCGGTGCTCATGCTCGTCGGCGGCCGTGGCGGCCCGCGCATCATTACGGCCGTCGTCCAGGCGATTGTGAACGTGATCGATCACAACATGTCGCTGGCCGACGCCCTGGGCGCGCCGCGGATCCACGACCAGGCGCTGCCGGACCGGATCGAGTACGAGAAGGGCGGGGTCGGTGCGAACGTCGTCGAGGCCCTGGAGAAGATGGGCTACACGACCCAGCCCGGTCCGACCGGGACGCTGACGGCGATCCGCCGCGTGCCGGGCGGATGGGAGGGGATGGTCGATCCCCGCGCGCACGGCCTGGCGGCGGGGTATTGAGCGCGTCGTCCTTCCGGGGCCGGCGGCGCTTACATGATGGACGGTGGTTCGGGAATGGCGCCGCGCAGGAGCCGCGACTCGTCGCGCAGCTCGGTCGCCAGACGATGCTGGCGCGTGCGCCAGAGCCCGAACTTCCGGGCCATCGTCTGCATCATGCGCGCGCGGGTGCGGTCGGTCGCGTACTGCGCTGCCGCGTCGTAGAAGCCGGCGCCCAGCGAGGCGTACCACTCGACGTTGTGCCGGCGGCGAAGCTGATCCTGAAAGAACCCGGTGAGCAGCAGACACTGCGCCGCCGCGGCCTCGGCGAGCTCCGGGTCGGCATGGTGGCTGCAGTCCAGCACGAACACGTCGAAGACGGTGGAGAGGCTGGCCGGCGTGGCGGGAAACGTCGTCGTCGACGCGGTGGACGTCGAGGCGAAGTGCGCGAGGACGCTGGCGTTGTACAGCAGTTCGTTCGCCGAGGCGTCCTCTTCTCCGCTGACGTCCTTGAGGCGCTCGAAGAAGAAACGCAGCGCCTGTCCGCTCGTCACCGCAAACCAGTCTCCGGTTGTCATTCGGCCCTCCCCAGTGAACGAGGCGCCGGTCTGCCCGTTTCGCAAAGTGCGAAGTCCATGCCAACCGATCCCACCCGGGTGTGGGGCCACGTCTGCGCACATCTGCAGCGTGCCGGGTACTTCCGGTGTGCTAAGCCGTGAGCCCTGAGCCGTCCAGCGCCCAGCCCCTACTCGATCGCCCCGTACAGTGTCCGCGCGATGTCGGACATCAGCGCGCCGCTCACCTTGTCGTCCTGAATCCCGCGCACGAGGATCACCAGGACGAACGGGCGGGGCGCGTAGACGATGGCCGCGTCGTGGTGGATCTTGGTGATCTCGCCCGTCTTGTGCGCCACGGGCGTGCCGGGCGGCAGGCCCGCCGGGATTGCCTCGTTGAAATGCTGGCGCTTCAGGATCTCGACCATCTGGCGTGACGCGACCGCGTCCACGGCCTTGCCGTCGGCGATGGCCGTGAGCAGCACCATCAGCGCGCGGGCCGTCGTCGTGTTGTTCAGGCCCTTCTCGTAGGCCTTGTCGTCCTCGACGCCCCGCAGCACGTTCATGCCGTCGGCGTCGAGCGCGTGAACCGTGGCGCGGATGTTCTCGACGCCCAGCCTCTCGATGAGCAGGTTGGTGGCGAAGTTGCTGCTGACCGTGATCATCAGCTCGCACAGGTTGCCGAGCGTGCGCGTCTCGCCCTCGGCCTTGTAGAGATCCGCCTCCGAGTCGTCTCCGGCGCCGAGCTGGTAGACCGAGCCGTCCACGATGCTGTGGAACTCGTTCTTGACCAGCAGCGGGTCGTCCAGCGTGACCTTGCCCTCCCGCACTTGGTGGAAGAGCTCGATCATCACGGGGATCTTCATCGTGCTGGCGGCGTGGAAGATGTCGTCCGGGCGGAGGAGCCACTCCTGCCTGCCGTCGAGCGTGCGGAAGGCGATGGCCACCTCGGCGCCGCTCGCGGCGATCCGCTGCTCGACGGCGGCCTTGGCCGCGTCGAGGGCGTGCGTCTGGGCCCGGGCCGGCGCCGCGACCGGCACCAGGGTGAGGAGAAGAAGTGCCAGGTGCATGCCCGGCATTCTGCCGAACCGCCCGCCGCAATGCAAACGGACGGGCGCGGACGGCGTTCGGGCGCCACCGAGTGTAAGATGTGCGGGACATCACCGGCCGGCATCAACATTCTGGGGACCGCCATGCACACGATCTCGATTCGCCGCCTGTTCGCCGCCGTTGTCGCCGCCCTGCTCGTCGCCGCCACCGGGACGCTCGTCGCCCAGCGCGGCGCCCTCACGCCGCAGCAGGCTGAGGAGCGGCGGGCGATGGAGAAGAAGCTGGAGTCGATCGCCATCGTCGATCGGAAGGTCATGATGCCGATGCGCGACGGCGTGCGGCTGGCCACCGACATCTACCGGCCGAAGGACCTGTCGAAGAAGGTGCCGACCATCTTCGTGCGTACGCCGTACAACTTCAACTACTGGGACGTGCGGAACGGCGTGCCGGGCAACGTGACGGCGGCCATCACGGCCGTCGAGCACGGCTACGCCTACGTCGTGCAGAACGAGCGCGGCCATTTCTTCTCCGAGGGCAACTACGACATCCTCGGCCCGCCGCTCACCGACGGCTACGACGCCATCTCGTGGATCTCCAGCCAGTCGTGGTCGAACGGCAAGGTCGGGACGACGGGCTGCTCGTCCACGGCGGAGTACCAGATGGGCGTCGCGGCGCAGGGGAACCCGGCGTTCGCCGCCATGAACGTGCAGGGCTTCGGCGCCGGCGTCGGCCGCATGAAACCGTACTGGGAACAGGGCAACTGGTACCGCGGCGGTGCGGTGCAGATGCTCTTCATCACGTGGATCTACGGCGAGCAGAACCAGGTGCGGCCCATGTTCCCGCGTGACACGTCGCAGGAAGACCTGATCGAGGCGTCGCGGCTCTTCGACCTCGCCCCGCAGATGCCGCCGGTGGACTGGTCGAAGGCCCTGTGGCACCTGCCCGTGCGCGACATCCTCCGCGCGGTGGACGGCCCGCGCGGGATCTTCGCCGACAAGATGCCGGTGAACACCGGCGGGGCGATGATCGAGCGCGCGCCGAACGACCCGGCCTGGTACAAGGGCGGCCTGTTCCACGACGACATGATCATCGACGTGCCCGGCCTGTGGTTCATGTCCTGGTACGACGTGTCGGTGGGGCCGAACCTCGCCACGTTCAACTACGTCCGGAAGACCGCGAGGCCCGAGGTGGCCGACGAGCAGTGGGCGATTATTGCGCCGACCCTGCACTGCTCCTACACACGCGCGACCGAGGACACCGTCGTCGGCGAGCGCAGCATGGGCGACGCCCGGTACGACTACGAGGACCTGATCTACGGCTTCTTCGACCGCTTCCTGAAGGGCGAGACGAGCGGGCGGATGGCCACGCAGCCCAAGGTGACCTACTTCGTGATGGGCTCGAACACCTGGAAGACGTCCGACACCTGGCCGCCTCAGGGCGCGCAGCCGATGACGTTCTACCTCTCGAGCGACGGCCAGGCCAACTCGATCTTCGGCGACGGCGCGCTGACGCTCGAGCCGGCCGCGGCTGACAAGCCCGACGCGTTCACCTACGACCCGACGAACCCCGTCCTGTCCTACGGCGGCAACGTGTGCTGCACGGGCAACGCCGTCGCGGGCGGCGCGTTCGACCAGCGCAAGATGGAGGCGCGCGCCGACATCCTCGTCTACACGTCGGAGCCCTTCAAGGAGGGCGTCGAGGTGAGCGGGCCGATCACGCCCACGCTCTACGTGTCATCGGACGCGAAGGACACGGACTTCACCGTGAAGGCGATCGACGTCTACCCGGACGGCCGCGCCTACAACCTCGACGAGTCGATCCAGCGCATGCGCTACCGCGACGGCTACGACAAGCCCGAGGTGTGGATGGAGCCGGGCAAGGTCTACAAGGTCACGCTGCAGCCGCTCACGACGAGCGACTACTTCGAGGCCGGCCACCGGCTGCGCATCGAGGTGTCGAGCAGCAATTTCCCGCGCTTCGACCGCAACCTGAACACCGGCGGCCGGAACTACGACGAGGACAAGGCCGTGGTGGCGCACAACGTCGTCCACCACTCCAAGCAGTACCCGTCGCAGGTGACGATCACGGTCGTCACGCGCTGAATGTCCTGGCCGGGCCGACCGCCTCCGCCGAGGCTTTGGCGGTCCGCCGTAGCTTCAGCGAAGGCGGAAGCCCGGCACTACGTACCGACACACCCCGTGGGGGCCGGCGTCCGCCGCCCCCCTGTCCGCCGGCCCTCCCTTGACAGGGCGGGGGCGCGCGTGTATCTTAAGTAAGTGATGACTAACTTACTTGACGGTCGCGCCCGCCCGGCCCGCCGCCGGATGCCCTCCCCGGAACGGCAGGAGGACATCCTCGACCGCGCCCTGGAGCTCGCCGCCTCGACCGGCCTCGCCGAGCTGACGATGAAGAAGATCGCGGCGCGGGTGGGGTTCTCCGAGGCCGCCATCTACCGGCACTTCCCGACCAAGCAGGCCCTGCTCCTCGCCCTCATGGCCCGCCTCGAGACCCGCCTGGTCCGGCGGGTCGAGACGATCTCCGCCGAGGATGGTCTCGCACCGGCCGACCGGATCGCGCGCATCCTCGAGCACCATCTGGGCCTCGTGCTCGAGAAGAACAGCCTGCCCATCCTGCTGCTCGCGGAAGCTTCGGCTTCCGGCGACCCGGTCCTCCTCCGCCGCATGCGCGGCATCATGCAGCGCTACGTCGGCATCCTCCAGCGCCTCGTGAAGGACGGGATGGACCGAGGGGAGCTCCCGGCGACCGCGCAGCCCGAGACGGTCGCGATGCTGCTGCTCGGCGTCCCGGCCGGCATGGCCATCGAGCATCGTCTGATCGCGAACCGCGCCCTGGAGCGCCGCGTCGCGGCCGAGATCGTGCCCTTCGTGCTGCAGGTGCTCGGGTCGGGGAGGACACTCCGATGAACCCGGTCCTCGTGCTCTCGCTGGCGCTGACGCTCACGCCGCCGGTGCTCGCCCTTCCGCCTGGCTCCGCGGTGACAGGCGACCAGACGGCCGCCCAGGCTGCGGCCGTGCATCTTACGCTGGACCAGGCGATCGATGACGCGCTGAAGAACACTCCGGCCCTCGCCACCGCGGCTGCGCAGGAGCGCGCCGCCCGCTGGAAGGCCGACGCGGTCGCGCGCGGCCGATGGGGCCAGGTCGACGCCGTCGCTCTGTACTCGCGCTATCAGGACGACCAGCCCATCCGCCCGTTCGCCCTCCAGCTCTTCGGGCCGACGGGTTTCGCGGGGCTCCCGTGGGACCGCGATCAGCTCCACTACGGCCTGACCTTCCAGCTTCCGCTCTACCTCGGCGGCCGCCTCGCGGCGGCCACGGAGTCCTCACGCCTCCAGGCCGATCAAGCGGTGCTGCTCCTCGAGGGGAGCCGCTGGGAAGTGCGCGCGAACGCGACCTCGCTCTACGCGGGGGCCCAGGCGCTCGACGCGGTCTCGCAGGCGATCGACCAGACCCTGACCGCGCTCGACGCCACCCGTCAAAAGGTCTCGCTCATGGTGGACCAGGGTCGGCGCCCCGGTCTGGATCTGCTGAAGCTGGACGAGGAGATTCAGGACGCGCATGCCCGCCGCGCGGCGGTCGCCGCCGAGCGGGCGCGGGTGCAGGGCCTGCTTCTGGCGCTCGTCGGCCGCGATCCGTCGCTGTCGCTCGACGTCGATCCGTTGCCCGCCGGCGAGCCGCAGCTCACGGCGGCACGGGCGGAGCTCACCGGCCTCGTCCAGGCCAGCTCGCCGGTACGGCGCACGGACCTCGTGGTCGCGCAGGCGGCGGCTGGCGTGCGCGCCGCGCGGGGCGCGATGCTGCCTTCGGTGGCGCTCCGCGGCAACCTGATGGCGAACGACGGTCTCTCGCTCGGCGAACAGTTCACCACGTGGGACGTGTCGCTGGCGGTCTCCGTGCCACTCTTCAACGGCGGCGCGCGCCACGCGGACCTGGCGGCCGCCCGCGAAGCCGAGCGCGCGGCGGACCAGGCCGCCCTCAAGGCGCGCCTCGACCGCCAGGCGCAGCTCGTCGAGGCGCTCGCCCGCCTGGACGCCTCCCGCGAGACCGTGGCGGCCGCGCGGGCGCGCATCGCCGCCGCCGCCGAGGCGGCGCACATCGAGCAGATCCGCTACGACACCGGCGCCAGCACCGTCGACGACCTGCTGCGGGCGCGCGCCCGCGAGCTGCTCGCGGCGAGCGCGCTGGCGCAGGCGAGGGGAGACCAGATTGCGGCCGCCGGCCGCGTCAACGCCATCGTCGAGAAGGAGGTCGTGCAATGAACGCCAGGCGTCTCGGTGCCGTCGTCGTCCTCGTGCTCCTGGCCGTCGGGCTCGCGGCCGTCCGCGCCCTCCGCGTGCGCGAGAAGAACGACGCGCCGGCGATCCAGCCCGCCCCGGTCGTCGTCGAGGTCGCCACGGCGCGCCACGGCGAGGTGCACGACGGCCGCCGCTTCCTCGGCGAGGTCGTCGCCGGCGAGGAGGCGCCGCTCGCCGCGCGCATCCTCTCGCAGGTGCTCGCGGTCCGCGTCCGGGAAGGGGACACGGTCCGCAAGGGCCAGCGCCTGATCGAGCTCGACCCGCGGGAGCTCGACGATGCGGTCGGCGCGTCGCAAGCCGCCGTGGCCGCCGCCACCGAAGGGGTCGCGGCCGCCGAGTCGGGCTACGCGGTCCAGCGCGATGCCACCGGCCGCGACCAGGTGCTCGTCGACGCGCGCGCGATCTCGCGCGAGGAATGGGAGCGCTCCGGGGCCAGTCTCGCCGCGGCGAAGGCCAGGCTGGAAGCTGCCCGCGCGCAGCTCACCGCGGCGCGCCGCGCCGCCGACTCCGCCGAGACCCGTCTCGGCTACACGGCCATCCAGGCGCCGTTCGACGGCGTCGTGTCGGCGCGGTTCGTCGATCCGGGCGATCTGGCGGCGCCGGGCAAGCCGCTCCTCACCCTCGTCCGGACGACCAGCCTCCGCGTGCAGGTGAAGGTCGCCGCGGAGACGCTCGCGGCGGTCGCCGTCGGCCGGCCCGTCAGTCTCGAGACGCCGGCCGGCCCGCAGCAGATCCAGGTCGCGCGCGTCTTCCCGGCCATGGACGGATCGCACCTGGGCACGTTCGAGACCGATCTGCCGCCGTCGGGGTTCGGCCTGGCGGCCGGATCGACCGTGCCGGTGGAGGTGCCGTCCCCGGCCGTGGAGGGCGTGGTCGTTCCCGTCGCCGCGCTGCTCGAGAGTGAGAGCGGCACCGTCCTCTTCACAGTCGTCGCCGGCGTGGCGCACGTCGTGCCCGTTCGGATGACCGCGCGCTCCGCGGACGACGCCGTCGTGTCGGGCGACGTCCACGCCGGCGATCGCGTCGTCGTCGGTCGTCCGTCGCGCCTGATGCAGCTCGCCGAGGGCACGCCGGTGCAGGTGGCCGAGGCGGTTGCATCGCGTTGAGTTCGGGTCCAAGGCTGGGCCGCGCACGGCGCGGCCCGCGTCCCTCGACTCCGCTCGGGACGCCCTGAGCCACGCCGAAGGGCGAGGGAGCGGCGCGGGGCGACACGGGTCCGCGGGCGAAGGAGTGGAGTGGGCGTCGGGTCCCACGTAACGACTGAGCCAGGCGGGGTGCAGGGGTCCCCGCCGATCCAAAGAGACGACCGAGCCGGGGTGTGGGGCGGAGCCCCACGCTAGTGATGGAGAGACAGGCCATGTCATTTGTCGAGCGATATCTGAAACGCCCGCACCTCGTCACGTCCTTCGTGCTCCTCGCGGCGGTCGTGGGGCTCGTCGGCTATAGCCGGATGCCGGTGAACCTGTTTCCCGACTCCGAGCGGCCGCAGATCGCGGTCGTCACCGTCGTGCCCGGCGCGCCGTCCGAGGACGTCGAGGCGGAGGTCAGCCGGCCCATCGAGAAGGAGCTGGCGGGGATCGAGCAGGTCCTGCGGGTCACGTCGACCACCAAGGACGAGGTGTCGACGGTCCTGGCCGAGTTCGAGTACGCAAAGGGTCTCGACTCGGCCGCGACCGACGTGGCCAACCACCTCGAGAAGATCCGGGCGCTCCTGCCCGAGACGGCGCGGCCGCCGATGCTCTTCAAGATCTCGTCGGCGACACCTCCGATCGTCACGCTCGCGCTCCGTCCGAAGCCGGGCTCGACCCTGGATCTCGCCATGGTCCGGGAGCTGGCGGACAACGCCGTCAAGGAGCGCCTGCTCCAGCTGCCCGAGGTCGCCAACGCCGAGGTGTTCGGCGCCCACCAGCCGATCATCCGCATCGAGCTCGACCGCGACCGGCTGGAGCGCTACCGCCTGACGCCGCTCGACGTCCGCCAGGCGCTCGTGGCGTTCAACGCCAACCAGCCGGTGGGGCTGCTCGTGGCGGCCGACAGCCAGTTCCTGATCAAGCGGACGGGCCAGTTCCAGGACCTCGCCGATATCGGCCTCATCCCGGTTGCGCAACGGCCGGGCGGGGCCGTGTACCTGCGGGACGTGGCCACGGTCCGCACGGGCGAGCAGGAGCCGCAGAGCGCCTATCACGGAGACGGCCAGCCCGCCATCGCCATCAACCTCCAGCGGGCGCCATCGGGCAACGCCCTGCGCACGATCGCCGACGTCGCCGGCGTCCTGCCCGAGCTCGAGCGCACCTACCCGGGCATCGCCTTCTCGATTCCCGACACGCAGCAGGAGCTGATCGAGCAGTCGGTGGGCAACATGCTCGACGCGTTGCGCGACGCCATCATCATGACCGTGCTCGTCATCTTCCTCTTCCTCGCGGACTGGCGCGGCATGGCCTTGGCCGCCGTCTCGATCCCGTTCACGTACCTGCTGACGTTCGCGGCGATGTGGCTCACCGGCTACGAGTTCAACATGGTCACGCTGACCGCGATCATCGTCGCCGTCGGCATGCTGCTCGACGATGCGATCGTCGTGCTGGAGAACATCGAGCGGCACTACCACGAGGAGGGACAGGACGTTCGCGCGGCGGTCGTGGGCGGCACCGACGAAGTGATGCTGGCGATCTTCTCCGGCACCTACGCCACGGTCATGGTGCTCCTGCCGATCATCTTCATCGGCGGCTACGTGCAGACGGTGATGCGCCCGCTGGCCGTCACCCTGTCGATCGCATTGCTGGCCTCGTATGTCGTGTCCGTGACGGTCATCCCGCTGCTGGCGCCGCTCCTGCTCCGGCGGGCCGCCGGCCAGGGGCGCGGCCGGTTCGAGCGCGTCGTGTTCCTGTTCGACCGGAAGGTGATTGGGCCCATCCGGGACGGGTACGTCGGGCTGACCGGCGTCGCGCTGCGCCACCGCGCCTTCGTCGTCGTGGTGGGCCTCGTGCTCCTGGCGGTCTCCGCGCGGCAGATGCCGCTCGTCGGCCGCGACCTGATGCCCCCGATGGACTCGGGCATCGTCAAGATCGTGTTCGAGGCCGACGCGAACAGCTCGCTCGCCGCGACCGAGACCGTGCTGTCGCAGCTCGAGGCGATCGTCCGTTCGCGCCCCGACGTGACGTCGGTGTCCTCGGTCGTCGGCTCCGAGCCGGCCGTCATCTCCTTCGGCGGCGGCCGGCTGCCGCAGCAGGGCGTGATCACCGTGCATCTGGTCGACCGGTTCCACCGCCAGGCGTCGATCTGGGACGTCGAAACGGATCTGCGTGCGCGATTCCGCGCCGTGCCCGGCCTGAAGTCGGTGGACGTGTTCGACTTCGGCGCCACGCCCCTGTCCACCATCCGCGCGCCGGTGGACATCATGATCTCGGGCCCGGACCTGGCGGTCCTCGACCGGATCGGCGCCGACGTGGAGCGCCGGCTGCGTACCGGCGTCCGCGGCCTCACCTCGGTCAGCCGCTCGTGGAGGCTCGACAATCTCGAAACCGGATTCACGGCCGACCCGGCGCGGTTCGCGCTCTATGGGATCTCGCCGGCGGCGCTCACCATGCAGCTCCAGGGCGCGGTGCGGGGCATGCCGAGCTCCACGTTCCGCGTCCCCAACGAGGACGGGCTGCCGTTGTGGGTGCAGCTGCCGTCGGCCGGGCGCCGGACGGCGGACGAGCTTCGGGACTACCCGGTGGCGACGCCCCGCGGCATCGTCCCGCTGAGCGCCCTGGGCCGGTTCGAGCGCCGGTCCGCGCCGTCGCTGATCACCCGGCAGGGCCTCGAGCGGACGCTGGACGTCCAGGCGTACCGCGCCAAGCGCCCGATCTCCCACCTGCAGGAGGACGTGGACGCCGCGCACGCCGGCCTCGACCTGCCGCAGGGCTACCACATCAGCCAGGAGGGCGAGATCAAGCAGATGGACGATTCGTTCGCGCGGCTCGGCATGGCCCTCGCCCTCGGCCTCGTGCTTCTCTACTTCTCGCTCGTGCCCGCCTTCAAATCGTGGCTGCACCCGCTGACGATCATGTCGGCGATCCCGCTCGCGCTCATCGGCGCCGCGTGGAGCATGCTCCTCGCCGGCAAGCACAGCTGCATGCCCGCCTTCATGGGCCTCATCCTGCTCGCCGGCATCGTCGTCAAGAACTCGATCCTGCTCATCGACTTCATCGAGGCCGCCCGCGCGCGCGGCGAGTCGACGCGCGACGCCCTGGTGGGCGCGGTTCGCGTGCGGACCAGGCCGATCCTGATGACCGCGGTCGGCACGTCGGTCGGCATGATCCCGATCGCCGCCGAGTGGGCGATCGGGCTGGAACGCCTCTCTCCCCTGGCCATCGTCGCCATCGGCGGCCTGATGGTCTCAACGTTCCTGACGATGGTCTACGTGCCGGTGTTGTACTCACTGTTCGAGGACGCCGGGCGGATCGCGCGTCGCCTGATGGGGCGGGCGCCCGCGCCTGCGCAGCAGCCCGCGTGACCCTCTCGGATCCAGGGTCCGGTCCCTTCAACCGGGACGCGATCGGTCGCCGCGGACGGGCTTGACGCCCGTCCCGCGGCGCGCGCAAAATACGCCCGCCGCTCGCGACCGAAGGCGGCAGAACGAAACGAGGAGACAACCGTCGTGACCGTGGGCCGTTGACGCATCAGGAGAGGAGCATGCTGAGACGTCTCATCGTGGCCGCCATCATCACGTTCGTCGTTCCCGCCTCCGCCTCCGCGCAGCTCTGCGTGGAGTGCCACAAGAAGGTCACCCCGAACATCGTCAGCGACTGGCAGATCAGCAAGCACAGCCAGAACGGCGTGGAGTGCTCGGTCTGCCACGGTGACGCGCACACGACTGCGACCGACTTCGCGAAGGCGCTGATCCCGACGCCCGACACGTGCGCGGCGTGCCACGAGGAGCGCGTCACGCAGTTCAAGAAGGGCAAGCACGCCGCCGCCTGGACCGTCATGAACGCGATGCCCACCATCCACTGGCAGCCGATGGCGCTCATCGAAGGCCAGAAAGGGTGCGGCGGCTGCCACAAGATCGGCCTCAAGACCGAGGCCGAGATCAAGCAGCTCAGGGCGGACGGGTCGGGCTTCGGCGTGGCATCCTGCGACGCCTGCCACACGCGGCATACCTTCTCGGTCGAGGAGGCGCGCCAGCCGCAGGCCTGCCAGACCTGCCACATGGGCTTCGACCACCCGCAGTGGGAGATGTACTCCGGGTCCAAGCACGGCGTGCGGGCGCTCTTGAAGCAGACGGGCACGCTGCCGGCGTCCGCGGCGGCCCCGACCTGCCAGACCTGCCACATGCAGGGTGGCAACCACGAGGTGCGAACGGCGTGGGGCTTTCTCGCCGTGCGGCTTCCGATGCCGGACGACAAGGAGTGGGCGGCCGACCGTGCGACGATCCTCCAGGGGCTCGGCGTGCTCGATCCGCAGGGCAACCCGACGGCGCGCCTCGATGCCGTGAAGGCGGCCGACCTCGCGCGGCTGACGCAGGAGTCGTGGCAGGCCGAGCGGGACAAAATGATCACGGTCTGCAACCAGTGCCACTCGGTGAACTTCGCGAAGGCCGAGCTCGCCAAGGGCGACGCGATGATCAAGGACGCCGATCACCTGATGGCCGAGGCCATCCGCACCGTCGCGGGGCTCTACCAGGACGGGACGCTCGCGAAGCCGGCCAGCTACGCGGCGGCGTTCCCGGACCTGCTGACGTTCCACGACGCGCCGACGCCCGTCGAGCAGAAGTTGTTCGTCATGTTCCTGGAGCACCGCATGCGGACGTTCCAGGGCACGTTCCACGCGAGCCCGGACTACGCGTTGTGGTACGGCTGGAGCGAGATGAAGCGCGACCTGGCCGAGATCAAGGAGCAGGCCGAGGACATGCGCTGGCGCAAGCGGATGGACCAGCGCGAATGAAGGCGGATGGGCACCCGCCCGCGGGCCCGGCTCCTGGCGGGCGGATGCCTCCGTCGTTCACGCCCTCCGCCGACCCGTCATTGCAGGAGGACGTAGAACGCCGCGATCAGGGCGACCGTCAGCACGACGACGACGATGGACCAGGTCTGCCAGCCGAGCGTGATCACCGGCATGCGGCGCGAGATGGCCATGGCCCCTCCTGTGTTGCCCGAGGGACGACCCGAACCTGCCTCGCCGTACCTTCAGTATAGCGCCGCCGCTGTCGGGCCGGCTGAAGCCGGCCCCCCACGCGGTCAGCGCACGCCCACGCGCGCGAACCGGACGTCCCACGCGCGGCCGTCGCCGAGGCTCAGGCCCGTGACCGCCCCGCTGGCGTCGCGCCGGAACCGCACGAATCCGATCTCGGACTCGAACGCGTCGGCATAGACCGGCGTGAGCGCTTCCTTCGTGTCCGGGCGCCGCCTCACGACGAGGTCGCCGTTCTCGACCGCCACGGTGAGCGTCACCTCGACCTCGTCGCTCGAGTACGTGCCCGCGTAGGCGGCGAGCGCCGCGGCGTCCGGCGTCGCGGGCGCGACGCGCTCGAACTCCTCGTGCGTCCCGTTCGCGTTGGCGAAACGGACGCGCGGCGATGGAGTCGTGCTCTCCCCGTCGAACGTGATCTCGACCCCGCTCTGGCGGAAGGTCGTGGCCGATGTCGCGACGGCGGGAGTCCTTCCGATGCGCAGCGCGCCCTTCTCGTACGTCACGCGCAGCGGCTCCCCGGTCTTCAGGCTGCGGTACAGCCCGGCCCTCGCCTGAAGGACCGCCTCGGGCAGATCCACGCCCTTCGGCTCCGCCACGGGCTTCAGCCTGTCGCCGAGGTAGGCGCCGGCCACGTCGTACGCGTATCGAGACGCGTTCCCGCTAGCGACGTTGCAGAGCACGCTGACCGACACGCCGAGATCGGGCAGGCGCAGGAGGTGCGCCCGATACCCGGCCGTCGACCCCGAGTGGCCGATGTCGCGCTGGCCGCGGTACTCACGCACGAACAACCCGTACGCGTAGTCGAACCCGCGGCCGTCCCTGAACGTTCCCGGCGTCTGCTGGAGCGCCACGAGGGTCGGACCGCCCACCGTCGCCGTCGCGAAGTTCGTGTTCCAGCGGAGCAGGTCGCCCACGGTCGTGAGCAGGCCGCCGTTGCCGAACACGTTCTCGAACGGCATGTCCTGCTCGAACTGGCCGTTCCGGCCCGAGTAGGCGATCGCGCGGTCGCGGACGATGCGCTGGTAGTCGTCGCGCCAGGAGGTGCGCGTCATGCCGAGCGGCTCGAAGATGCGCCGGCGCGTGAACTCGGAGAACGGCTCGCCCGCCACGCGCGACACGATGATGGCCGCGAGGTTGTAGCCGGTGTTGCTGTAGGACCAGTCGGTGCCGGGCTCGAAGTTGAGCGCGCGCTGCCGGCTCACGATATCGAGCACGTGCGCGTGGGTGTGCACGCGCGTCGTCCGCGGCCAGCCCGCCATGCCTGCGATGTTGCCCCAGTCGCGCAGACCGCTCGTGTGCTGCAGCAGGTTGCGGATCGTGAGCGGCGTGCCGTAGTCCGGCAGCTCCGGCACGTACTTGCGGGCCTCGTCGTCGAGCGACAGGCGGCCCTCCTGGGCGAGAAGCAGCACCGCCGCGGCCGTGAACTGCTTGGAGACCGACCCGGCCTCGAAGATCGTGTCGGGCCGGTTCGCGACCAGGTGCTCGAGGTCCGCCATCCCGTAGGCCCGCTCGAGCACGATCCGCCCGGCGTCGGAGACGCCCACCGCACAGCCCGGGGTGGCGGTCGAGTCCCAGGACGCGAAGATCGCGTCGACCTTGGACGGGAAGTCGGCGGGGGCCTGGGCCTGAAGCGGCGCGAGCGAGGCCGCGAGAGCGAGACCGAGGAGGGCGGCGAGCGGGAGACGGAGCCTGGCGGCCGGACGGGTCATGGGGGGCCTCCTTTGGGGCACCATGATACGTCCGGCCCGGCCCGCGGATCAGGCCTTCGACGGCTTGCGGCTGAAGTCGCGGATCGACTCGATCTCGTCCCCCGGGATGTGCAGGAACTCCAGGAACTCCTGGTGCTCGGCGGGGGCGGAGCGCTCGAACTCGGCGTGCCACCGGTGCATGTCGTCCCGCGAGAAGCCTGCCTTGCGCATGATCTCCACCCACTTGTCCTTCGTGATCACGTCTCGCCTCCCGAGCGCGCCGGCGCGTGGAAGCAGGCGCGCGATAGCCCGTTGATGTCCGCGCAGGCGGTCGATCTCGGCGTCGATCTCCACCAGCCGGCGCCGGAGCACGGCGGAGGCCTGGGTGCCGGAGCGATCGAGCAGCACGCGGATGTCGGCGAGCGACAGGCCGGTGTCCCGGTACACCCGGATCAGCCGCAGCCGTTCCAGCTCGCGCTCGCCGTAGACGCGGTAGTTCGACGCCGTCCGGCGCGCGGCCCTCAGCAGGCCCGCCGATTCGTAGTAGAGCACCGCGGTGCGGCTCACACCGCAGCGTCGCGCCAGCGCGGACACGGTCAACATGGACCTGCTCCCAGTGTCGACCCTACAGCGATAGACAGGTCAAGCGCCGCACGGCGCACGACCGAAGTCGCGCGCGAGTACAGACGACGCCGTACAGGTCGAGCGGAGACGGTGGACGTGCTCGTTTGTCGCCGGTCGG
>JAHECP010000007.1:0-21746 GCA_024641665.1 Acidobacteriota bacterium | reverse complement strand
TCGGGCAACTCGACCTGAAGGCGTGCGCTACGACGGCGGCTGGCCGGCGGGGCCGAGACCCTGCTGCCGGCGGGCGGCCGCGTCCCGGGCCCCGACGCCCTCGCGCAGCCATCGGCCCGCGTCCTCGGCCGCGAAGCCGCGCAGCATGAAGTCGAACGCGCGGACGGGATCGGGCACGCCGCCGTCGATCCAGCGGAGCGCCTCGTCCGCCTCGTAGCCTACGCCGTACCAGCGCCCCGCCTCCTCGGGCGGTAACCCGCGGCTCGACCACGCCTCGACGTGCGCCTCCGGAATGTCCGCGTTCTCGTAGGTCAGGCCGGGTCCCACCTCCGCGAACATCCCGTTGATGTCCATCACTCGCTGGGCGAGGATGGCCGGCAGCGCCAGCGTCTCGTCGAGCAGCCGCTCGGCCGCCGCCGGGTCCGCTTCCGTCCCCATCCGTTCGGCGAGGGCCAGGTGCCCGTGCGCGGCGGCGACGTCGGCCTGGCACGGCAGCAGGTGCTGGCGCCAGCGATCCGCGACGCTCTCCTCGTCCATCACCTCGCCGTAGCGGATCAGGCCCCGGACGAAGTGCTCGCGCCCGTACGCCGCCTCGCACGCGGCCGCGGCGCGCAGGTGCACCGCCGGCAGGTCGCCGGCGAGCCGCTGGGCCTGGCTGGTCGCGGCGAGCCGGTTCACGAGCGACCGCAAGTGGTTCTTGGTGATCTCGAGCCAGTTCCAGGCGAGCAGGAACGGTTCGGGCGGGTTCTCGAGCGCCGTGCGGATCACGAGCGGGCTGTGCCCCTCGAAGTCGTCCCACCAGCCGTGGATCCGGTCGAGCGCCGGCGCCAGCTTCTCGAGCGCGTCGGGGCCGAACTCGGCGGGGGCCAGCTTGCGCCGCGCGTTGAGGTAGACGTAGATCCCCTCGTAGCCCGCCGACACGAGGTTCAGGAAGCCGTGCGACAGCCGCAGGTCGGCCTTGAGCGTCTCGTCCACGGCCCGACGATACCCGATCTCGGGGGCTTCGGCTACCAGGGGTCAGGCGTCAGGGGTCAGGGGTCAGGCTGCGGGGTTCCGAGCCTGTCATCGCCCCGCGTCGAGCGAGGCGACGAGGCGGATCACCCGCGCCTCGATGTCGTCCCGGATCTCGCGCACCCGCTCGATGGGCTGGCCCTTGGGGTCGTCGAGGGGCCAGTCGTCGCGCGCGAGACCGGGCACGTGCGGGCACGCCTCGCCGCAGCCCATCGTGACGAGCGCCGCCGCGCCGCGCGCCAGCTCGTCGGTCAGCAGGCGCGGCCGCGCGCTCGAGAGGTCCACGCCGAGCTCGAGCATCGCGGCCACCACCTCGGGGTGCACGCGCGCGCCGGGCTCGGTACCCGCCGAGATCGCCCGCGCCTTCGCCGGGCCGGCCAGCCGGTTGAACAGCGCCGCCGCCATCTGCGACCGCCCGGCGTTGTGCACGCACGCGAACAGGATGGTCTTCATAGTGTGCCAGAGGCCAGAGGCCAGGGGCCGGAGGCGCTTACACGGTCTTCCGCGCCCGGATGAACGCGCTGGCGAACTTGCCGTCGGCGACGCTCGCCGCCTCGACGTCGATGCCCGCCGCTTCGAGGAGCTCGCGCGCGTCCTCCACCTGGTACACGCGCCACGGCTCCACCTCGATGGCGGTGAAGCCGGCCCTGGCCAGCTTGTCGCGGTACTCGCGCTCCTGCAGCGCGCCCGCCACGCAGCCGATCCACATCTCGACGCTGCGCCGGATGGCCGGCGGCACCTCGCCCCGGACGACGACGTCCGAGACCGCGAGGCGGCCGCCGGGCTTGAGCACGCGGAAGGCCTCGCGGAGGACGCGGTCCTTGTCGGCCGACAGGTTGATCACGCAGTTCGAGATGATGACGTCCACCGACTGGTCGGGCAGCGGGATCGCCTCGATCTCGCCCTTCAGGAACTCGACGTTCGTCGCGCCGGCCTTGCGCTGGTTCTCGCGCGCGAGCGCCAGCATCTCGTCGGTCATGTCGAGCCCGTACACCTTGCCGGTGGGGCCGACGCGCCGCGCCGACAGCAGCACGTCGATGCCGCCGCCCGACCCGAGGTCGAGCACCGTCTCGCCGGGCTGGAGCGTGGCGAGCGCGGTGGGGTTGCCGCAGCCGAGCGAGGCGGCCACGGCCTCGGCCGGCAGCGCGCCCTTCTCCTGGTCCGAGTAGAGGCCGGCCGTGATGGGGTCGGTGCCCCCGGCGCCGCAGCTGCACCCGCAACCGGTCCCGACCTCCGCGGCGACCCGGCCGTACCGCGTCTTGATGGCGTCCTTCAGCGTGTCCTGGCTCATGACGACTCTCCTTGGCGGTGCGGCGGGCGCGTCGGGCGCCCGAGAATATACGCACACGCGAATATATGCAGAGTCTAGATGCGCGTGATATATTTGTCAAGACGAATTTATCGGGCCGTCCGGCGCCGGGCCGGGCGGCCGCCGGGAGGACGGCCGTGCCCACCGACATCGGCGCGCTCGAGGGCCTGTTCAGCGCCCTGGCGGATCGCACGCGGCTGCGGATCCTCGGGCTGCTCGCGGGCGGCGAGGTCTGTGTCTGCGACATCCACGAGACGCTGAAGATCCCGCAGCCGAAGGCCTCGCGCCACCTGGCCTATCTGCGCCGCGCCGGCCTCGTCGAGGCTCGCAAGCAGGGGCTCTGGGTGCACTATCGCCTCGCGCCGGCCGCCGACCGCGTGGCGCAGATGATCGTCGAGGCCGTCGAGCACGGCCTCGGCCACCTCGCCACCATCGAGCGGGACCGCGCCCGGCTCGAGAAGAAGACCGGCTGCTGCGCGCCGCGCCCGGGCGAGGCGCCCGAGCGGTTCGCCTGCTGCACGCCGCTGGCCTCGGTCACCCAGGAATGAGTCGAACGCCGGCCTCCGGCCCCGGCCCCCGGCCTCTGATATGTGACCCACCATGCCCTATCACCCCATCGAGAACCACGGCGTCATCGGCAACATGCGCACCGCGGCGCTCATCGCGCTCGACGGCTCGCTCGACTGGTACTGCCTTCCGCACTTCGACTCGCCGAGCGTCTTCGCCGCGATTCTCGACGACCGGAAGGGCGGGCGCTTCCGGATCGCGCCGCTCGCCGATTCGGTCACGAACAAGCAGTTCTACTGGCCCGAAACCAACGTTCTCGTCACGCGGTTCCTCTCGCCCCACGGCGTCGGCCAGATCGTCGACTACATGCCGATCCCCGCCGGGCCGTCGGACGCCGCCTTTCCGCTCGTCCGGCGGGTGCAGGTCGTGCGCGGCTCGTTGAAGTTCCGCGCCGAGTGCCGGCCGGCCTTCGACTACGCGCGCGAGCCGCATACGACGGTCCTCACCGGCAACGGCGCCGCTTTCCACGCGACGTCCCTGAGCCTGGGCCTCTCGACGCGCGTGCCGCTCACGGCCGACGGCCCCGCCGTGACGGCGGAATTCACGTTGCGCGAGGAGGAGACCGCCACCTTCGTGCTGCAGCCGATCGATCCGGGCGCCGACTGCCGGCCGCTGCCGTCGGAGGCCGAGCTGCGCGACCTGCTGAACCGGACGATCGGCTACTGGCACGCGTGGCTGTCGAAGTCCACCTACACGGGCCGCTGGCGCGAGATGGTGTACCGCTCGGCGCTCGTGCTCAAGCTCATGACCTTCGAGCCGACCGGCGCCATCGTCGCGGCGCCCACCTGCGGCCTGCCCGAGGGCATCGGCGGCCACCGCAACTGGGACTACCGCTACACCTGGATTCGCGACGCGGCATTCACGCTCTACGCGCTGCTGCGTATCGGCTTCACCGACGAGGCGACGCGGTTCGTCAGCTTCCTTGAGGCGCGCGCGCACGAGCTCGGCGAGGACGGCAGCCTGCAGATCATGTACGGCATCGACGGGCGGCACGTGCTGACCGAGGCGACGCTCGACCACCTGGAGGGCTACAAGGGCTCGCGGCCGGTCCGCATCGGCAACGGCGCGTACAACCAGCTCCAGCTCGACATCTACGGCGAGCTGATGGATTCGATCTACCTCTACAACAAGTACGGCAGCCAGATCTCGTATCACCTCTGGACCGAGCTGCGCCGCATGATGGAGTGGCTCTGCGACAACTGGCAGCGCAAGGACGAGGGCATCTGGGAGACGCGCGGCGGCCCGCACCACTTCGTCTACTCGAGGGTCATGAGCTGGGTGGCGTTCGACCGGGCGCTGCGCCTGGCTGAGAAGCGGTCGTTTCCGGCCGACTGGAACCGCTGGCTGCAGGCCCGCGACCGGATCTGCGAGGAGATCATGCAGAAGGGCTGGAGCGAGCGGCGCCAGGCCATGGTCCAGCACTACGGCAGCGACACACTCGACGCCGCCACCCTCATCATGCCCCTCGTGTTCTTCCTCGCGCCGAACGACCCGATCATGCTGAAGACGCTCGACGCCATCCGCCAGCCGCCCGACAAGGGCGGCCTGGTATCCAACAACCTGGTCTACCGCTACAATGTGGCCACGACGGACGACGGCCTGAGCGGGACGGAAGGCACGTTCAACATCTGCTCGTTCTGGCTGGTCGAGGCGCTCACGCGCGCCGGGCGCGTGGACGCCGCGCGGCTGGCCGACGCGCGGGTCATCTTCGAGCAGACGCTCGGCTACGCCAACCACCTCGGCCTGTTCGCCGAACAGACGGGACCCTGCGGCGAGGCGCTGGGCAACTTCCCGCAGGCGTTCACGCACCTGTCGCTCATCAGCGCCGCGTTCAACCTCGATCGCGCGCTCGGCCGCCACTGACGGGCTCGCCCCGCGCGAACGGAGCGGGGATCGTGGGGGCCCCCGCGAGTGAGCGCGTAGGGGGGCCGCGGGGGCGAAGCCCCCCGGATCTAGTGAGGAGCCGCCGCATGCCCTCCGAGCTCGACATCAAGTCCGACCGCCTCGCCGAGTTCCTCGACCGCAGCCGTCTCGACGGCGTCCTCCTCCAGCAGCGTCGCAACTTCGCGTGGATCACCGGCGGGGCGGACAACCACGTCGCCGAGGACACGCGGCTCGGCTGTGCCGCCATCCTCGCGACCGCCGGCGCCCAGGTGTGCCTGGCGACCACCATCGACGCGCCGCGCATGGAGCTCGAGGAGCTGGCCGGGCACGACATCGAGATCGTCGTCGTGCCCTGGTGGGACCCGGAGCGCGCCCACCGCATCGTCACCGACCTCATCGGCAGTGCCGCCGTCGCCTGCGACGCCGACCCGTTCGGCCTCGGCCTGCCGCCGCTGCCCGAGGAGTTCGCCGAGCTGCGGTGGTCGCTGACCGACGAGGAGGTGGAGCGCTATCGTGAGGGCGCGCGGCGTGTCACCTGCGCCGTCGAGGAGACCTGTCTCTCGCTCGCGCCCGGCAGCCGCGAGCACGAGATCGCGGGCCTGCTCGCCGACAACCTCCGGCGCGCCGAGTGCCTGCCGGCCGTCACGCTCGTCGCGGCTGACGACCGCATCGACCGCTTCCGGCACCCGATTCCGACCGCGAAGCGGGTCGAGCGGGCGGCCATGATCGTGTGCAGCGCCACCTACCGCGGCCTGACGGCCTCGCTGACGCGCCTGGTCGCGTTCGGCGGGTCCCTGGACAACCTGCGCTGGCGGCACGAGGCGGCCTGCGCCGTGGACGCGGTCGCCATCGCGTCGACCCGTCCCGGCGCCGACATGGCCGACATCGTCCGCGCCATGCAGGCGGCCTACGCCGAGCGCGGCTTTCCCAACGAATGGCAGCTGCACCACCAGGGCGGCCCGACCGGGTACACGACGCGCGAGCTCGTCGCGACCTCCGCCACCGCCCTGATCGTGCGGCCGCGCCAGGCGTTCGCGTGGAACCCGTCGGTGGCCGGCACGCGCAGCGAGGATACGATCATCGCGACCGACGCCGGAGGCGAGGTGCTGACCGTCTCCGAGTCGTGGCCCGTCATCGTGCCGCCCGCCGGCGACCACGTCGTGCCGCGGCCGGACATACTGGTGAGATCCTGACGGCTCACGGCTCACGGCTCACGGCGGGAACGTCGAACGAACGCGATTCGCCGAACGCTGAACGAGCACTGAACACCGAACGAACATCGAACACCGAACGCTGAACGGACCGGCAAGGAGCCCTGTATGGACGACATCCGTGACAGCCCGTCGGTCAACCGTCGCGATCTGCTCAAGCTCGGCGCCGCTGTCGTCGGTGCGGGTCTGGTGGGCACCGCGGCCGTGCGGGCGGAGCAGGACGAGCGGCCGTTCCTCGGCCCGGCGCCGGCGCAGCCCTTCGCGGCGCCGCCGATGGGTACCGTGCGGATCGGGTTCGTCGGCGTCGGGCTGCAGGGCTCGTCGCACGTCCGCAACCTGTTGCGCATCCCGGGCGTGCAGCTCAAGGCCGTGTGCGACATCGTGCCCGAGAAGGTGGAGCGCATTCAGCAGTGGGTCGTCGAGGCGGGGCAGCCGAAGCCCACCGGCTACACCCGCGGCGACACCGACTTCGTGCGCCTCTGCGAGCAGGAAGACCTCGATCTGGTCTACACCGCCACGCCGTGGGAGTGGCACGTGCCCGTGCTGGTCGCGGCGATGAAGAACGGCAAGCACGGCGCGACCGAGGTGCCGGCGGCCATGACCATCGATGAATGCTGGCAGATGGTCGAAGGCGCCGAGCAGTACGGCAAGCACTGCATCATGATGGAGAACTGCAACTACGACCGCCCCGAGATGATGGTGTTCAACATGGTGCGCCAGGGGCTGTTCGGGGAGGTGCTGCACGGCGAGTGCGGCTACCTGCACGACCTGCGCGGGATCAAGTTCGAGGACAGAAACGAGGGTCTGTGGCGGCGCGCGCACTCGATGAAGCGCAACGGCAACATCTATCCCACGCACGGCCTCGGCCCTGTCGCCAACTGCATGGACATCAACCGAGGCGACCGCTTCGACTACCTCGTGTCGATGAGCGGACCCTCGCGCGGGTTGCAGCTCTGGGCCGAGGAGCACTACCCGGAAGGGGCCGAGCAGCGGCGGGAGAAGTTCGTGCTGGGCGACGTGAACGTGAGCCTGATCCACACCATGAACGGCCGGACGATCTTCCTCAGCCACAACACCAACTCGCCGCGACCCTACAGCCGTATCCACATGGTACAAGGCACGCGCGGGCTGTTCCACGGCTACCCGAACCGCATCTACATCGAGGGCCGCAGCCCCGAGGACGAGTGGGAGGATCCCGAGAAGTACTTCGCCGAGTTCGAGCACCCGCTGTGGAAGGAGATCGGCGGCTCGGCGAGGAACGCGGGCCACGGCGGCATGGACTACCTGGAGGACTACCGCCTGATCAAGTGCCTGCGCGAGGGCCTGCCGACCGACATGAACGTGTACGACGCGGCGGCCATCAGCGCCGTGTGCGAGCTGAGCTGCCGCTCGGTCGCCAGCCGCAGCGTGCCGATGTCGTTCCCCGACTTCACGCGCGGCCGCTGGCAGACCTGGCCGAAGCTGGGGATCGTCAGGGCGTAGAGCCGGGAAACGACCACGGAAGGACCACGTAAGGAACCACGGAAATCGCCACGGAAATGGGACACGGAATGCGACACGGAATGGGGTGCGGAATGGGCCCCCACCGCGCACGCCCTGTGGGGGCCGGCTTCCGCCTTCGCTGAAGCTTCGGCGGACCACCGTAGCCTCTGGCGAAGGTGGTCAGCCGGCCCGACAGCGACGGCCGTCACGCTGCGACCGAGTCCACGCACGTCCACCACGAAGGGCACGAAAACGAACGAAGGTAGCACCCCGGGGCTGGCGACCTTGGCGGCCCGACAGGGGGGCGGGCCGCACCGGGCGGCGTGCGCGATCGCGAGCGCGAAACGCGTTTCACGGCACGAACACCGATCGGCGCGCTTCGCGCCCGCGATCGCGCACACCGCCGGCCGCCTCCGGCGGCCGAGGTCGCCAGCCGGGAGTAATCCTCAGTTGAAATGAATGGATGAGGAGACCACGAAGCAGTGTCACGCGTCATGCAGCGTGACGAAACTCCGTGGCCCTCGTGCGCGTCGTGGTCCCGATCCGTGGACACGTGATGTAGCGTGATAGCGAATCGTGCCCTTCGTGGAACGCGAAGCCGCTCTTCATCGTGCCATCGTGGCGACCGTCCGTGATCTCGGGCCGAAGGCTTCAGAGTTCGTCACCCGTGGGGGCCGGCTTCCGCCTTCGCTGAAGCTTCGGCGGACCACCGTAGCCTCTGGCGAAGGTGGTCAGCCGGCCCGACTTTCCGTCCAGCGGAATGAACTCCCCCTGCTCGATCACCCTGCCGCGCACCGAGTAGAGCGTCACGCCCGAGCGCATCGGGATGGGGTCGTTCGGGAACGGCTCCACGATCGATGCAGCCTGCTCGAAGCGGGTCGGCTGCCCTGCGCTCACGAACGTCAGCACCTCGCGCGCGTGGGTGTGGCCGCCCAGGGCGAGCGGCCAGTCGACGAGCGCCATCCGCGTCATGACGTCCGGCGTGTCGTCCACGACGTGCCGGAACACGGTCTTCCCGTTCACCACCACGAGCGTGTCGCCCTGGCCCATCCCCTCGCGGTAGCCCCAGGCCGAGAGTGCGCCGGTCAGCAGCGGGATGTGCCCGAAGGTGACGACCGGCGTGCCCGGCGCCACCGTCGCCAGGTCGCGCTCGAGCCAGGCGAGCTGGCCCGCGCCCACGTGCCCGTAGTACGACCGGTCGACGATGTCGACTGCGTCGAGCCCGACGAAGTGCAGCTTCCCGAAGTCGAACGAGTAGTAGTCCGGGCCCAGGAAGTGGCGGTACATCCACTTGCCGTAGAGCGGATGATCCGGCCCCACGCCGGAGGCGTCGCGGTCGATGCCGAAGAGGTCGTGGTTGCCGAGCGCGCTCCGGACCGGTACGGGGAACGTCGCGATCGTCTTCAGGTACAGCTGAAACAGCGCCGAGGCGTCCGCCTCGGTCGCGCCCATGGCGTCGCGCACGAGATCGCCGCTGATGATGACGAACGCCGCCTTGCGCGCCCTGGCAATCTCGCCGACGCGCGCGAGCCGCCCCACGACGTCGGGCCCGAGGTGCGGATCGGACGCGTGGATGAACGTGAACGTGTCGGAGGCGGGCGCGGCGGCCAGCGCGAAGTCGATCGGGGCCTGGCCGTCGCCGACCGGCTGCCACCACCGGCCGACGACCCGCCGATCCGCCGGCACGCTCACGGACACGAGGCCGTAGCCGCCCGCGGCGTCGAGCGTGTAGCGCCCGTCGCGGCCGGTTCGCACCACCTCGTCCTGGTCTGACACGACGACGTCCGGGAGCCCGGGCTCGCCCGCCTCCCGCACGCCGTTGGCGTTCAGGTCGTCGAAGACCACCCCGTGCACGCCGGGCGGCGGCTCGGCGAGCACGAGCGCGGTGGCGGCGACGATGGCGGCGAGAGCGACGAGCTTGGTGCGCATGACTTAATGCTACCGCGGGGACTGGGGGCTGGGGACTGGGGGCTCGGGGCTGGGGGCTTGAGGCCGGATGCCGGGGATTGGGCAACCTTCCTGCGCGCTCCCGGCGCGCCACGCCGCGAGGACGGACCCGGCGCGGGCGCTCAGGATGGAGTGAAGCCCGCGGAATGTCGAATTTCGAATGCCGAATGTCGAAGGCTGACGGCCCACGGCTCACGGCTTAAGGCGGCTCAGCGTGACAGCGTGACAGTTCGTGAGCCGTGAGCCATGAGCCGTAAGCCGTCTTCCTTCATTCGACATTCAGCATTCCACATTCAGCATTCGATCCCGATCAGGTTCCTACCAGGCGATTCCGTAGTCCTCCCCGTGGTTGCTCGACCCGCCCCACATCGTGCCGTGCTTCTGATCGAAGAAGATGGCGTTGATGGGGCCCGAGGTCAGCTGCGTGAAGTTCTCGCGGTAGCCCATCTTCTGCAGCTCCGCGCGCACCCACGGCGGGGTCTCGTCGTTCAGCAGGATGCGGCCCGGCTCGATCTCGTGTTGCCCGAACGAGCTGTGCATCTGGTAGCTGTTGAAGTTGGCGCCCTCGCACGCCTGCTGCACGTTCATCCGGAACTCGACGACGTTCAGGAAGAACTGGAGGAGGTTCTGGTCCTGCGTGTCGCCGCCCTGCACGGCGAAGGCGAGGTAGGGCTTGCCGTCCTTCATGGCGAGGCTCGGCGTGAGCGTCACGCGCGGGTGCTTGCCCGGCTCGAGCACGTTGAACGGGCCCTCCGACGCGTCGAGCACGAAGCTCTGCATGCGCTGGCTGAGGCCGATGCCACTCTTGCCCGCGATGAACGCCGGGTTCCACCCGCCGCTCGGCGTGACCGACACCACCCAGCCTTCCTGGTCGGCCGCCTCGATCGACGTCGTGCCCGCCAGGAAGCTCTCGTCGAACGCCTGCTGGTGCGCGGCGTCCCAGTCGGCCGGGTCGGTCTTCGCCTTGCCCCAGTTGTCGAGCAGCTCGCGGTACGGGTTCGTTCCGCCCTGGTACGGATACGGGTCGCCCGGCTTCACGTTCGGGTCGTTCCTCTTCCAGTCGATCGTCTGGTAGCGCGCCTTGGCGTACTCCTTCGAGAGCAGCCCCTTCATCGGCTCGTCGGGCGGGAAGTACGGGTCGCCGTAATAGAAGTCGCGGTCGGCGAACGCCAGGTTCATCGCCTGGTACAGCGTGTGGATGTAGCGCGCGCTGTTGTAGCCCATCGCCTGCAGGTCGGTGTTCTCCAGGATGTTGAGCGTCTGGAGCATCGCCGGCCCCTGCGTCCACTGCTGCAGCTTGTACACCTCGATGCCCTTGTAGGTCGTCATCATGGGCTCTTCGATGTGCACCTTCCAGTTGGCGAGGTCCTGCGCGGTGATGAGCCCGCCCTGCTCCTGGGTGCCGCGCGCGATCTCCTGCGCGATGTCGCCCTTGTAGAAACGGTCGTACGCCGCGTAGATCGCTTCCTTGCGGCTCTTGCCCACGGCGAGCGCCTGCTGCTCGGTGTCCACGAGCTTGCGCAGGGTGGCCGCCAGATCCGGCTGCCGGAACATCTCGCCCGGCTCGGGCGCCTCGCGCGACATCCCGAAGTGCGGCAGGAACACCGCCTTCGAGTCCGGCCATTCCTTGATGCGGCGCTTCTGCGCCTCGATGCCGTTGGCGAGCTGCGCCTCGATCGGATAGCCGTCGGCCATCTGGATCGCCGGCGCCAGCACGTCCTTCAGGCTCATCGTCCCGTACTCGGCGAGCATCGTCATGAGGCCGCCGGGCGTGCCGGGCGTGACCGCGGCGAGCGGGCCGTACTCGGGCGGGTAGGCCATGCCCTTGGCCTTGTAGTACGCGGGCGTGGCGCCGGTGGGCGCGACGCCGAGCGCGTCGATGGCGATGACCTTCTTCGTGTGCGGATTGTAGATCAGCGCCTGCGTCTCGCCGCCCCAGCCGAGCGTATCCCACATCGTCGTCACGGCGCCGAGCATGGCGCACGCGGCGTCGACGGCGTTGCCGCCCTTCTGGAAGATCATCGCGCCGGCGGTCGCACCGAGCGGCTTGCCGGTAATGGCGACCCAGTGCGCGCCGTGCAGCACCGGCTTCATCGTGCGCTGCGCGCTCGTCACGACCGTCAGCGCGAGCGCCACCGCGACCACCGCGGCGCTCCGCTTCGGGACCCCCGTCCAACCCCGTACCCGCATGGCGCCTCCTCTGGTTAGATCCGGGGGGCTTCGCCCCCGCGGACCCCCCCTACGCGCTCACTCGCGGGGCCCCACGGTCCCCGCTCCGTTCGCGCGGGGCGCGCCCGTGGCGCGCCCAGCCCGTTATGCCGTTCGCCGAAACGAGTACAACATTCTCCGTTCGAACCGCACAACGGGCTACGCGCAGGACGATCCTGCCGACGGCCTAAGTAGTATCACAGGTCGTTGCCGGAGAGACGGGCACCACGATGCCACGAAACCGCACTTGGGAAGGAAGGCACGAAGGCGTGTCACACTGCGCGGCGGCCTGACGCGGCCCGGCTTCGGCCGCCCGAATTGCCGGGCCGCCGGCTGGTGCCGGAACGGGCGGGCGCAAGAGCGCGCCTACGGCGAGGCAAGGGGATTGTGAGCGCGTTCTTGCGCCCGCCCGTTCCGGCACCAGCACGCCCAAAGGGCGGGCAGGCCGCCGCGTGCAGCGCGACAGCCATCGTGTCCATCGTGCCCCGGGCACGCCCTTCGCGCCATCGTGGTTCCCGTCCGTGGCACCGCCCCTTGACACTCATGCTCCCCAGGCAGTGGAATGTGCGCTCGTGGGTGTCTTCGAGTGCAAGGAGGAGGGTCTCATCATGATTCGACGAGGGTTTGCGGCGCTGGCGCTGGTGGCGCTCGTGGTCGCGCCGGCCGTGGCGCAGACGGCCGCCATCCAGACGCCGGAGCAGTTCTTCGGCTTCAAGATCGGCACCGACGGGGAGCTGGCGCGCTATCCGAAGGTGGTCGAGTACATGCAGTACCTGGCGCGGACGTCCGACCGCGTCAAGTTCGAGGAGCTGGGCAAGTCCACGATGGGCGCGCCCTACGTCCTCGTCACCATCAGCTCGCCGGCCAACCTCGCCCGGCTCGACCGGCTGGTCGCCATCACCAGTCGGCTGTCGGACCCGCGCGGCCTGAGCGAGGCCGACGCAATGAAACTAGTCCACGAGGGCCGGCCTTTCTACCTGCTCTTCGCGACCATCCACTCGACCGAGCTCGGCAACGGCCAGGCCATCATCGAGGTCGCGCACCGGCTGGCCACCGACAACAGCCCCGAGATCCGGGAGATTCTCGACAACGCCGTCCTGCTGCTCGTGCCGTCGCAGAATCCCGACGGGCAGAACCTCGTGATCGACTACTGGTACAAGGAGAAGGGCACCGGCCTCTCGCGCGCCTACCCCGACCTGTACCACAAGTACGTCGGCCACGACGACAACCGCGACTGGTTCATGTTCACGCAGAAGGAGACGCGGCTCGCCGTCGAGAAGGTGCAGAACGTCTACCACCCGCAGGTCACGCACGACATGCACCAGCAGGGGACGACCGGCTCGCGCATCTTCGTGCCGCCGTTCCAGGACCCCTACGACCCCAACGTCTCGCCCATCATCGCGCAGGAGCACATCCAGCTCGGCGAGGCGATGGCGTCGGCGCTCGTGGACAACGGGCAGGCGGGCGTCGAGTTCTACAGCCGGTACGACATGTGGACGCCGGCGCGGCAGTACCAGTGCTACCACGGGCAGCCGCGCATCCTCACCGAGATCGCGAGCGTGGACCTGGCCGACCCATTCGTGAACCCGGCCGGCAAGGACAAGCCGCTCGGCCCGCAGGAAGCGCTCTGGAACTACCCGCTGCCGTACCGCAGCGGCGAATGGCACCTGGGGCAGATCGTCGACTACGCGAAGACCATCGTGTTCGCCGGGCTGTCCCACATGGCGAAGTACCACGACATGTGGCTCTCGAACTTCTACAAGATCCAGCGCAGCTGGGTGGACCGCACCGCGCCGCCCTACGCCTTCGTGATCCCGGCCGGCCAGCGCGATCCGTTCGAGACCTACGAGCTGCTCGACATCCTGCACATCGGCGCGGTCGAGATCCATCGCGCGAAGGCGGCCTTCACGGCCGGCGGCCAGAGCTACCCGGCCGGCTCCTGGGTCGTGAAGGTCGCGCAGCCCTTCGGCGCCTTCGCGAAGACGATGCTCGAGAAACAGGTCTATCCCGACCTGCGTGAGTTCCCCGGCGGGCCGCCCAAGCCGCCCTACGACGTCACGGCCCAGACGCTCGGCATGCTGATGGGCGTGGACGTGAAGCAGATCGACCAGCCGTTCGACGCCGACCTCGAGCTGCTGCCGGCCGTCGAGCCGGTGGCCGCGCCGATGCCGGCCAGGCCGAAATGGGGCTACCTCGTCGGCCCTGAGTCGAACGCCGGCTTCCTCGCGCTCACGCGCCTGCAGCAGGCGAACGTGCCGGTGTACCGAGCGGCGGCGGGCTTCGAGTCGGCCGGGCAGTCGTTCGCGCCCGGCACATGGATCGTGCCGCCCACGGCCGAGGCCACCCGCGTCCTTGGTGACGTCGCGAAAGCGACGGGCCTCGTCGTCTCGGGCGCCGACCGCGCGCCGGCCGTGGACGCGTTCCGCCTCAAGCCCGCGACGCGCATCGGCCTCTGGAAGGGCGTCGGCAACATGCCGGGCGGCTGGCTGAAGTGGATCTTCGAGCAGTACGGCTTCAACCACCAGGTCGTCTCGTCCGCCGACTTCGCCGGCGACCTCTCGGCGAAGTACGACGTCATCGTTCTGCCTTCGGGCACGAGCCGGGCGCGCATCGTCAACGGCCTCGACCCGAAGCAGTACGGCCAGGAGTGGGCGTGGGCGTACGGCGTCGGCGAGGCGGGCTGGACCAAGCTGGCCGACTGGGTGCGGAGCGGCGGCACCCTGGTGGCCGACGGCAGCGCCGTCGAGACGGCCATCGCGCTGCTGGACCTGCCGATCGAGAAGGTGCTGCCCGAGAGCCGGCGGCGGTTCGGTCCGCAGCAGGCGGCGGCGCGCGAGCGCGCGGTGCCCGAGAGCGCCGTGACCCGGGCGCTGCGCGACGCGTTCCAGAGCCCGGCGGACCTCATCCAGACGCTGCAGACCCGCGTCGTCGATCCGAGCAGCCAGTTCTACTGCCCGGGCTCGCTGCTCGCGAACGAGTTCGATCCGTCGAACCCCGTTGCGTTCGGCATGCCCAAGGTGTGGCCGGTCTTCTTCGACTCCGACCAGGCGTACCGCCTGCGGCCCGGCTTCGCGGCCGACGCCGAGGTTGCCGCGCGGTATCCGGCGGACGGCCCGATCCTCGAGAGCGGCTGGCTGCTCGGCGGGCCGCTGCTCCGCGATCAGGCCAACGTCGTGGCGTTCCGCGTGGGGAAGGGCTACGTCGTGACGATCGGGTCGCAGTCCACCTTCCGCGCCCAGACGCGCGGCACCTACAAGCTGCTGTTCAACGCCATGTTCCAGGGCCCGTCCACGAAGGTGACGGCGGGGGAGATGGCGAAGATGAAGTGATCGTTCCGAATGTCGAATGAGGAATGCCGAATGTCGAATGAAAGGCATCAGATCACGCTGAGGGCCGGCACTGCGTGATCCAAGGCTCTTCAATTCGGCATTCGGCATTCAGCATTCGACATTCTTCAAGATGCACATCGAGTCCGTACCGTTCACGACCACCGACTGGAGCGCGGTGCCGGAGACGGCGCATCCAGGCGAGACGGGCGTTGCGTACTGGCGGACGCTGGAGGCGGGGAACATCCGGGTCCGGATGGTCCGGTACTCGCCGGGCTACAAGGCGGACCACTGGTGCGCGCGCGGGCACGTGCTGCTGGTGCTGGACGGCGAGCTGACGACCGAGCTCCAGGACGGCAGCACGCACGTGCTCCGCCAGGGCATGAGCTACGAGGTGGCGTCCGACGTCGCGCCGCACCGCTCACACACAGAAACCGGCGCGACGCTCTTCATCGTGGATTGAGAACAGCGCGACCTCGTGGCTCAGGGCTTACGGCTCAGGCCGGCACGACACCCAACGCTCTTCAATCGGCATTCGGCAATCGGCGATCGGCAATCGACACCGCGCACTCCCTGACCCCCCGCCCCTGCACGGCAGTCACCTCGAAGCGCAGGCCGTCGTATTCGATGACGTCGCCGACCCTGGGCGGGCGGCCGAGGAGCATCAGGACCAGGCCGCTGACGCTCTCGACCTCCTCGTGCCCCAGCTCGCGGTCGAAGAGCTGGCCCAGCTCGTCGAGGCGCAGCGTGCCCTTCACGCGCGTGCGACCCCGGGCATCGATGGCGGACGGCGGGGCCGGGCTCTCGTCGATCTCGCCCACCACCTCCTCGAACAGGTCCTCGAGCGTCACGATGCCGGCCGTGCCGCCGTGCTCGTCGATGACGACGGCCATTTGCGAGCGCCCGCGGCGCATCGCGGCCAATACCGCGTCGAGCTCGGCGGTTTCCGGCACGACGGGCAGCGGGCGGACGAGCGCGGGGCTGAGCGGCTCGCCGGTGCGCAGCCGCGGCAGCAGATCCTTCACGTGCACCATGCCCAGGATGTGGTCGAGATCGCGGTCGTACACCGGGTAGCGCGTGTGCGCGCCGCGGCGGAGCGCCGCCCGCACCTCCTCGGCGGTCGCGTCCGCCGGCAGGCCGAACACGCGCACCCGTGGCACCATGACCTGCCCGGCCGTCAGGTCGCCGAACTCGAACAGCTCCGCGAGCATCCGCCCGGCGTCCTTCTTGATCAGGCCTCCGGCCTCGCTCTCCTCCACGATGAGCTGCAGCTCCTCGGCCGTGTAGAAGCGATCGGCGCTCGGCTGCCGGCGCACGCCGAAGAGCCGGAGCGTGCCGCTCGCGAGCCCGTGCAGCGCCACGACGAGCGGAAACGCCACCGCCTTGACGCCCGTCATGATCGGCGCGATCCACAGCACGAGCCGTCCGGCGAACTGCAGCGCCAGCGACTTGGGCAGCACTTCGCCCAGCACGACGTGGAAGTAGGTGAGCACCGTGACGGCCAGCACGCTCGCCACGGCATGCGCCGCCACCCAGCGTCCGGCGCCCAGGCCTGCGAGACCGGTGGCGAACCACAGCGCCAGCACGTGCTCGCCGTACATGCCCAGGCCGAGGCTCGCCACGGTCACGCCGAGCTGCGAGGTGGCGAAGAAGCGGTCCTGCTTCTTCGGGCTGCGGAGGATCTGATCGACCAGCCGCGCCCGCCGGTTGCCCTGCGCGGCGCGCCGCTCGATGGTCGGCCGTGGCGCCGCCACCAGCGCGAACTCGGCCGCGACGAAGAACCCGTTGATCGCGACGAGCGCCGCGAGGATGACGAGCGGGAGCAGGCTAGCCATGGGACGGCTCCCGGTCGGACGGACCGGACGGCGGCGGTGCCTCGCGCCCGGCCCGCGCGGCCTCGTCGCGGTGGGCGGCCTGGCCCAGCAGTTCGGCCAGCACGTCGCCGAGCGTGACCAGACCCACCACGCGCTTCTTGCGGTCCACCACCAGCGCCAGGTGCGTCCGGCGCTCCCTCAAGAACGCCAGCAGGCGGTCGGCGGGCATGTCGGGCGGCACCTGCACGATCGGACGGAGCAGCTTTGCGAGCGGCGGCCGCTTGCCTTCCGCCGTGTAGGCGATGGCGAGGTCCTTGGTGTGCAGCAGGCCCACCGGCTCGTCGAGCGTCGCCGCGTAGACCGGCAGCCGCGTGTACGGGCTCTCGGCGAGGCGCGTGAGCAGCGCGTCGAGCGGCGAGTCGATCGCGACGGCCGACACACGCGCGCGCGGCACCATCAGCTCGCTCGCCGTCCGGAGCGAGAGGTGCAGCGCGCGGTGCAGCCGCGCCTGCTCCTCGGGTTCCAGCAGCCCGCCGTCGCGGCTCTCGACGAGCAGCAGCTCGATCTCCTCGGGCGAGTGGACGTGCCGGTGGCCCGTGTAGGTGAGCCCGAGCAGCTTCAGGATGATCAGGCCGCTGCCGTTCAGCACCGCGATGAACCACGCGAACGCGCGCACCGAGAGCTGCATGGGGAGGACCGTGGCCAGCGCCGTGCGCGTGGGGTACTGCAGCGCGAGCGCCTTGGGCACGAGCTCGGCCAGCACGACCTGCACGGCCGCCAGGGCGACCAGCACGACGACGGTGGCTGCCGATTCGGCGCCGATCGCCTGCACGGCGTGCCAGCGCGCGAAGTACGGCTCGAACGCCGGCGCCAGCGCCGCCTGCGCGTACGCGCCCAGCCCGAGGCTCGACAGCGTGATGCCGATCTGGCTGGCCGCGATGTAGCGGTCGAGCGCGTGCGGATCGTCCAGCACCGGCAGCAGCCGCGTGGCCATCCGGTTGCCCGCGGCGGCGAGGCGCCCGATCCGGCTCCGCTGCGCGCCGACGGCGCCGAACTCGCCGGCGACGTACACCGCGTTGACGAGGATGAGCAGGAAGACGACCGCCCAGACTGTGGGGGACATCGGCAGGGGGATCGTAGCAGCAATGACCACGGAATTACCACGGAAGGAGCCACGGAAATCGCCACGGAAATGGGAGACGGAATGGGACACGGAATGTATCATTACCAGCGCTGAGGAGGTTCGACATGCCGCGCTTCGATCGCCGCGCCGTCCGGCTCCAGCTCTCCGTCCTCGTCCTGCTCGCGCTCTGGGTCGTGCAGCCCGCCGCGGTGGCGGCGCAGCGGCCGGCGGCGGGCGCGGCGCCCGCGGTCTACTTCCCGCCCCGCGGGCAATGGGCGCACCGCAAGCCGGCAGAGGTCGGCATGGACGCGGCGCGGCTGCAGGAGGCCGTGGACTTCTCGGTCGCGAACGAGAACCCTGCGACGAAGGACATGGCGCTCGACCTGAACCTCACCTTCGGCCTGCGCGAGCCGATGTTCAAGATCCTCGGCCCGACCAAGCCGCGCGGCGGCATGACCGGCCTCGTCATCCGCCACGGCTACGTCGTCGCCGCGTGGGGCGACCCCGACCGCGTGGACATGACCCACAGCGTGACCAAGTCGTTCCTCTCGACCGTCGTCGGCCTCGCGTGGCAGCGCGGCATGATCCGCGACCTGAGCGACAAGGCGAAGGACTACATGCCGACGCCGGAGCGCTTCGAGGGCGAGCACAACGGGACGATCACGTGGGAGCACCTGCTGCGCCAGACGAGCGACTGGTCGGGCACGCTCTGGGACATCCCCGACTGGGCCGACCGCCCGGTGGGCGAGAAGCCCGGCGACTACCCGAACCGGCCGATGCACGAGCCGGGCACCTTCTACAAGTACAACGACGTGCGCGTGAACCTGCTCGCGCTCGTCACGCTCAACGTGTGGCGGCGGCCGCTGCCGCAGGTGCTGCGCGAGTACGTGATGGACCCGATCGGCGCGTCGAACCGCTGGCGCTGGTACGGCTACGACAACTCGTGGGTGAACATCGACGGCCAGATGATGCAGTCGGTGAGCGGCGGCGGGCACTTCGGCGGCGGCATGTTCATCAACGCCTGGGACATGGCGCGGTTCGGCTACCTGTTCCTCCACCACGGTAAGTGGGGCGACCGGGAGATTGTGTCCGAGAAGTGGATCGCGATGGCGCGCACGCCCGGTCCCGCCAACGAGGCCTACGGCTTCATGAACTGGTTCCTGAACACGAACCGCAAGCCGCTGCCGAACGCGCCCGCGACCGCTGTCGCCTTCCAGGGCAACGGCGCCAACATCATCTACATCGACTGGGATCACGACCTGGTTGTCGTGGTACGGTGGATCCGCGGCGGCGGCGCGCTCAACGAGTTCATTGGAAAAGTGCTGGGTGCGATTACTCCGCTCTCAACGCAATGACCGGATCAACCCGCGTGGCCCGCCCCGCCGGAATGAGCGTGGCGAGCGCGGCCACGGCGACGAGCAGCAGGATGACCAGCACGAAGGTTGCCGGGTCGTGCGGCTGCACGCCGAAGAGCACGCTCGACATCACGCGTCCCGCGGCCAGCGCGGCGACGAGGCCGCCGAGCGCGCCAAGGCCGGCGAGCGTCAGGCCGCGGCGGAGCAGCATGCGGACGAGCGTCCGGGGGTCGGCGCCGAGCGCGACGCGAATGCCGATCTCGCGCGTCCGCTGGGTCACGTCGAATGCCATCACGCCGTAGATCCCCACGGCGGCCAGCAGCAGCCCCACCACGCCGAAGATCGCGAGCACGATGGCCGTGAATTTCGGCCGGCGCACGGCGTCGGCCACCTGCTCGTCGAGCGTGTGCACGCTCACGACGGGCAGGTTCGGATCGACGGCCCAGAGCGCCTGCTTCGCGCTGGCCACCAGGGCCGTCGGGTCGCCGGCGGTCCGGAGGAAGAACCAGATCTCTGCGTCCGGAAACTGGGCCACGGGCAGGTAGGCGGTGGGCCGATCCTCGGTCTCGAGCCCTTCGCGGCGGGTGTCGCGCGCGACGCCCACGATCGTGATCCAATCCTCGGCCTTGGGGTCGCTGCCGAACCCGAAGCGCTGCCCGACGGGATCCTCGCCGGTCCAGTGCCGGCGCGCGAACGCTTCGTTGACGATCGCCACCTTCTGCGACGTCGGGCCGTCGGCCGTGGTGAACGCCCGCCCGCGGACCAGCCGGATCCCGAGGGTCGCGAAGTAGCCCGGCGTCACGCGCATCCGGTCCACGATCAAGGGCACTTTGCCGTCGCTCGGCTGGCCGTCCACCTCGTAGTTGGTGCCGTCGCGATCGGGCGAGAGCGGCAGGAACTGCCCGCCGGCCGCGCGCTCCACGCCCGGCAGCGTGCGCAGCCGCTCCAGGACCTGCTCGTAGAGCACCGCGTAGCGCGCGGGCTCGGGATAGCGTGACGCCGGCAGACCGACGTCGAACGCGACCGTGTGCTCGGGGTTGAAGCCCGGGTCCACCGCGCTCAGCGCCTCGAAGCTCCGGATGGTGAGGCCCGCGCCGACGAGCAGCACCAGCGCGAGCGCCATCTCGGCGACGATGAGGCCGCCGCGCAGCCGCGTCGAGGCGCCCGTCGTGGTGCGGCCCTCCTTGAGCGTGCCCTGCAGGTCGGTCCGCGCCGACTGGAACGCCGGGAGCAGCCCGAACACGAGCGCCGTCGCCACGGTGAGCGCTAGCGTGAACAGGAGCACCGACGGATCGAGCCGCGGCTCGTACATCGCCGGCAGATCGATCGGCGGGAAGCGGCGGAGGAGCGCCAGCGCCCACGCGCCGAGCATCGCGCCGAGCGCGCCGGCGACGACCGCGAGCAGCAGGCTCTCGGTCAGCAGCTGCCGGACGAGGCAGCGGCGGCCCGCGCCGACCGCGATGCGGATGGCGATCTCGCGCTGTCGCGCCGTCGCGCGCGCCAGGAGCAGGTTGGCCACGTTCACGCAGGCGACGAGCAGCACGAACCCCACCGCCGCCATCAGCAGCAGCAGCGTCGGGCGCAGCTTCGCGACCGACTGCCCGCGCACCGAGACGACGTGCGCGTCCGTCAGGCCCTGGTGATCGTCGGGGTTCTTCTCCGTGATCCGGTGCTCAATCGCGTCCACCTCGGCGGTGGCCTGCTCGACCGTGGCGTCCGGCGCGAGCTCCGCCAGCGCGAAGTACGAGTGGGAGCTGCGGTTGAGATGGGCGCGATCGATCGTGAACGGCACCCACAGGTCCGGCGGCTCGGACACGATCATCTGCGTGCCAAAGGTCACCGGCGGCGGGAACTGGAAGTCGCGCGGCAGGATGCCCACCACCTCGTACGGCTCGTCGTCGAGCGTGAGGGTCTGGCCGACCAGACCGGGCGCCGCGCCGAACCGGCGGCGCCAGAACGCGTCGCTCAGCACCACCACGTGGCCCTTGCCGGGCTCCTCCTCGTCGGACCGGAAGAGCCGCCCCGCCGCGGCGCGCGCGCCCAGCATCGAGAAGAGCGAGGGCGACACCTGCAGCGTGTTCGGCATGGTGGGCTCGCCCGAGCCGGTAAGCGCCAGCTCCTCGCTCTGCATGAGCGCCACGCCCGACAGCGTGTGCGCCTGCTCGCGGTAGTCCACGTAGTCCGCCGTCGAGATCGGCACCGTCGTCAGGCCGGCCGGCGGGAAGATCTCCCAGAGCATGACCAGCCGGTCCGAGTCCGGGTACGGCAACGGGCGCAGCAGCGCCCCGTTGACGACGCTGAAGATTGTCACGTTGGCGCCGATGCCGATGGCGATCGTCAGCACGGCCGCCACGGTGAAGCCGGGCTGACGGACGAAGCTGCGCGCGGCGAACTTGAGGTCCTGGACGATCGAGTGCATGAGCTCCCCCAGCGATCGAGACGAGGCTTCACGCGCGGCGCGCCGCGCGGCGGCCGCGGCCGCGCGCAGCTCGGCGAGACCCTGCACGGC
>JAHECP010000083.1 GCA_024641665.1 Acidobacteriota bacterium | reverse complement strand
GTCATCACGCTCGACGACGCCCTCGCGCTCGCGCGGACACTCAGCCCCCAGCTGCGGGCCGCCGCCGCGGCGACCGGCGCGGCCCGTGCGACCCGCCTGGAGGCGCGGTCGCTGCTGCTGCCGAGCCTGAGCGGCGTCAGCGCCTACGTCTACACCCAGCCGGACTCGACCGGCGCCCCCCGGTACATCGCCGCCAACGATCTTCGCGAGTACGTCGATCAGGCGGACGTGCACCAGCAGATTGGCGTCGCCGAGGTCGCGGGCTACCGCGGCGCCGCGGCCGCCGAGGATCTCGCGCGGGCCGAGGCCGAGATCGCCGCGCGCGGCCTGGTCGTCACCGTGATCGCGCGCTACGACGCCGCGGTCGTGGCCGAGCGCAACCAGGCCACCGCGCAGCAGGCCGAGACGAACGCCCGGACGTTTCTCGACATCACCCGGAAGCGCGAGACCGGGGGCGAGGCGGCGCACGCCGACGTGATCAAGGCGCAGATCGAGCTCGAGCAGCGCCAGCGCGAGCTCGGCAACGCCCGGCTCGCGCTCAGGACCACCCGGAACGACCTGGCCGTCCTCATCTCGGGGGATTACGACACGAACTTCGTGCTCGTCGACGATCTGAAGACACCCGCGCCGCTCCCCGCGCTCGACGAGGTGCGGGCGCAGGCCGCCGCGCACAATCCCGCTATCGCGGCGGCCCAGGCGGCGCTCGGCCAGGCGCACCAGGACGTCTGGGTCGCGCGGGGACAGATCCTGCCGTCGCTCGCCGTCGACTACTTCTACGGCATCGACGCCAGCCGGTTCGCGCTCTCGACCGACGGCATCCGGCACGTCGGCTCCAGCGTGGTCGCGTCGGTGTCGGTCCCGCTGTGGAACTGGGGCGCGTCCCGGGCGAACATCGCCGCGTCCCGCCTGCGGGAGCAGCAGGCGCGCGCCGATCTCACGCTGGCCGAGCGGCAGCTGCTGGCGGATCTCGACAGCTTCTACGCGGAGGCGGAGACCGCCCGCGCCCAGCTCGAGTCGCTCACCCGCTCGGTCGACCTGGCGGCGGACAGCCTCCGCCTCACGACCCTCCGGTACGAACGCGGCGAGGCGACGGTGCTCGAGGTGGTCGACGCGCAGGCCACGCTCGCCGCCGCCCGCTACGACCGAGACGGGGGCCAGGCCCGGTACCACCTGGCGCTCGCCGAGCTGCAGACACTGACGGGAACCCTGTGATGGCGTATCGACCACCCCTTCGACTCCGGATGCTCCCCGCATGGACGGCCCTCGTCGCCGCCGCCGTGAGCGCCTGCTCGGCGCCGCCGGCCGAGCAGGAGCCGGTCGTCAGCGTCCAGACGGCGACCGCCGTCGTCCGGCCGATCACGGACGTCGTCTCGGCCGACGCCGTGCTGTACCCGCTGGCGCAGGCGGCCATCGTGCCCAAGATCACGGCGCCGGTCGAGCGCTTCGCGGTGAACCGCGGCGCGCGCGTCCGCAAGGGCGAGCTGCTGGCCGTGCTCGAGCATCAGGACCTGGCGGCCGCGGTCGCCGAGAACCAGGGCCTGCTCGACCAGGCGCAGGCGAGCTATCAGACGACGCGCCGGGCCAGCGTCCCGGCCGACGTGCAGAAGGCCGAGCTGGACGTGACCACGTCGAAGGACGCGCTCGACGTCCAGCAGAAGGTCTACGACGATCGCCGGGCGCTCTTCGCGCAGGGGGCGGTGCCGCGCCGCGACGTCGAGACGGCGGGCGTGGCGCTGGCGCAGGCCAGGAGCCAGTACGAGATCGCCCGGCAGCACCTGGAGGCGTTGCGCGCGGTCACCCGGGCCGAGACGCTGAAGACGGCCGAAGCGCAGGTTGCCACGGCCAGAGGGCAGCTCGACGCGGCCCAGGCGCAGCTCGGGTACACCACCATCCGCAGCCCGATCGACGGCGTCGTCGCCGATCGCCCGTTCTACGCCGGCGAGATGGCGACGGCCGGCACGCCGCTGCTCACCGTGATGGACACGTCGGCCGTCGTGGCGCGCGCGCCCGTGCCCGCGGTCGAGGCCGCGCCCGTGAAGGTCGGCGCGCCGGCGACGCTGGCCGTGCCGGGTGTCGACGGACCGGTGACCGGCACGGTGACGGTGGTCAGCCCCGCCCTGGACCCGTCCAGCACGACCGTCCAGGTGTGGGTCCAGGCGCCGAACCCGGACGGACGGCTCAAACCGGGTACGAGCGTCCGCGCGGCCATCGCCGCCCGGACGGTGCCCGACGCGATTGTCGTGCCCGCCGAGGCGCTCCTGACCGACGACACGGGCGCCCACACCGTGATGGTGGTCGCCAAGGACGGAACGGCCCACGCGCGCGCGGTCGAGACCGGCATCAGGGAGGGCGACCACGTCCAGATCACGAAGGGGCTCGCAGCGGGCGAGACGGTCGTGACGACCGGCGCGTACGGGCTGCCCGACGGCACGGCGGTGAAGGTCGAAGCGGCGCCGGCCCCGGCCGGCGGGGAGCGATAGACGACCGTGGCCGACCAGCCCGCCCGGACGCCGCACGACCACTGGTTCGCTCGTCACGCGAAGTCCCTCATCTTCCTGATCGCGACGCTCGCCGTCGCCGGCGGCTACGTCGCGTTCACGCTGCCGATCGCCGTCTTCCCCGCCACCAACTTCCCCCGGGTGATCATCGGCGTCGACAACGGCGTCATGCCGATCGACCAGATGCTCGTCACGATCACGCGGCCGGTCGAGGAGGCGGTCAACAGCGTCCTGGGTCTCCAGCAGGTCCGGTCGATCACGAGCCGCGGGTCGGCCGAGATCGATCTGTACTTCGGCTGGCAGCAGGACATGGTGGAGACGCTGCAGCGCGTGAACGCGGCGCTCGCCGAGGTCCAGTCGTCACTGCCGCCGGCCGCCCGGATCACGGCGCGCCGGCTCACCTTCTCCAGCTTCCCCATCATCGGCTACTCCCTGACCTCGGACGCGATCTCGCCGTCCGAGCTGTGGGAGCTGGCCACCTACACGGTCAAACCGCGCCTGAACCGCCTCCCCGGCGTGTCGACGGTCCGGATCATGGGCGGGCAGCCGCCCGAGTTCCAGATCGTGCCGCGGCCGGGCGACCTCCTGCGGACCGGCGTCACGGTCACCGAGCTGCTCGACGCCGTCGATCGGGCGAACCTGATCGAGTCGCCGGGCCTGCTCGAGCGGAACCACCAGCTCTACCTGGGCCTCGTGAGCGGCCAGGTGACGACCGCCGCCGGCCTCGCCGCGATTGCCGTCAAGCGCTCGCCGGAGGGCACGCCCATCCACATCGGCGACGTCGCCAGCGTCGCGCCGTCCGCGGCGCCCACCTACACGATCGTGACCGCCGACGCGAGGCCGGCGGTGCTGCTCGAGATCACCGGACAGCCGGGCAGCAACACGGTCCAGGTCGCCGGCGAGGTGCACCAGGAGGTCGCCGCCATCCGGCAGGCGCTGCCGGCCGGGGTGCACATCCAGCCCTACTACGACCAGGCCGAGCTGGTGCAGCGCTCGATTCGGAGCGTCCGGGACGCCGTCCTGCTGGGCATCGTCCTCGCCTCGATCATCCTGGTGCTGTTCCTGCACGACTGGGGCTCCTCGCTCGTCGCGGGCCTCGTCATCCCCGTGACGCTCGCGGCGACCTTCATCGCGCTGAAGATCGTCGGCCAGAGCTTCAACCTGATGACGCTCGGCGGCCTCGCCGCCGCCGTCGGCCTGGTCATCGACGACGCCGTGGTCGTCGTCGAGAACATCGTGCTGCACCGCGACGCGGGGCAGGGCCGGCTGGAGGCCGTGCGGCGGGCGCTCGACGAGCTGACCGTGCCCCTCATCGGGTCGACCGTCACGCCGATCGTCGTGTTCCTGCCGCTCGTGGCGATCACCGGCGTGATCGGCGTCTTCTTCCGGGCCCTGGCCGTGACCATGGGCGTCGCGCTCTTCACCTCGCTGGCGCTCGCCCTCACGTGGACGCCGACGCTCAGCCAGTACTTCATCCGGCGCCACCAGCCGGACACGCACCCGCCGGCCGCCCGGACGCGCGAAGACGAGCTGCAGCTCGTGCTGGCCGCCGAAGAGGCGTCGATGCGCGGGCTGTTCGGGCGCGTCATCCGGCGCTACGAGGTCTGGCTGCGCCGGGCGCTGGAGCACCCGCGCTGGCTGGCGGGCATGAGCGTCCTGCTGATCGTGGCGTCGTTCGTCTCGTACCGCGCGCTCGGCTCGGACCTGCTGCCGTCGATGGACGAGGGCGGCTTCGTGTTCGACTACATCATGCCGGCCGGCAGCTCGCTGTCGGAGACCGATCGCGTCATCCGGCACGTGATCCAGATCATCCGGTCGATGCCCGAGGTCGAGAGCACGTCGCGGCGCACCGGCCTCCAGCTGGGTCTCGCGGCGGTGACCGAGGCGAACACGGGCGACATCTCCGTCAAGCTGAAGTCGGGCCCGCGGCGGGACATCGAGGACATCATGGCGGACCTCCGGGAACGGATCTCCCGGGAGGAGCCAAAGCTGGACGTGGAGTTCTTCCAGGTGCTCGAGGACACGATCGGCGACCTCACGGGGAATCCGGAGCCGATCGACATCCGTCTCTTCTCGGAGGATGCGGCGCTGCTGCGGGACCTCGCGCCGAAGGTGGCCCAGCGCATCTCGACGCTGCCGGGCGTCGTGGACGTGCTCGACGGGATCGACAACACCATCAGCGGCCCGGCCATCACCTTCCAGGTCGATCCGACGGTGGCGATGCGGGCCGGCTTCACGCCCGAGGAGGTGTCGACCGACGCCGGCGCCGTGCTCCTGGGCGACGTGGCCGCGGCCCCGGTCGTCGCCCACGACCGGGCCTATCCGATCCGCGTCCGGTTTCCCGCGGCGAGCCGCGCCTCGCTCGAAGCGATGCGCGACACGCTGCTCGTGAGCGCGACCGACCGCACGGCCACCCTGGGATCGCTCGCGACCGTCGTGCAGGAGCCGGGGCAGACCGAGATCCTGCGCCAGAACCTGCAGCGCGAGGTGGACGTCACCGCCCGCCTCGAGGGGCTCAACCTCGGCGCCGGCGTGGCCGAGGTGCGGGCGGCGCTCGCCGGGATGCACCTGCCGCGGTCAGTCCGCGTCGAGTACGGCGGCCTCTACGCCGAGCAGCAGCGGTCGTTCCGCGACCTGACGCTCGTGCTCGTCCTGGCGCTCGTGCTCGTGTTCGCCGTGCTGCTCGTCGAGTTCGGCAGCTTCGCGGCGCCGGTGGCCATCCTCGCGTCCGCGCTGCTGTCGACGGCCGGCGTCTTCTTCGCGCTGCTGCTGACCGGCACGACGTTCAACGTGACGTCGTTCATGGGGCTGATCATGGTCGTCGGCATCGTCGCGAAGAACGGGATCCTGCTGCTCGACGCCGACCACAAGTTCCGTGACCTCGGCATGGACGCCGAGAGCGCGATGATCCAGGCCGGGCGCCGGCGCCTGCGGCCGATCGTCATGACGGCGCTGGCGGCCGTCGCCGGCATGCTGCCGCTCGCCTTCGCGCTCGGCGCGGGCTCCCAGATGCTCCAGCCGCTCGCCATCGCGGTGATTGGCGGTATCCTGATCTCCATGGTCCTGTCGCTGATCATCACGCCGGCGGTGCACTACTACCTGACCCGCGAGCGGGCCGGACTGGGCGCGGCCGCCGGGGCGACGGCCGGGGAGCGCTGAGATGCGGATTCTCGTCGTCGAGGACCAGCCCGATGCCGCGCGGTTCATCGCCCAGGGCCTGCGCGAGGCCGCCTACGCGGTGGACGTGGCCGCCGACGGCGAGGCCGCGACAGAGCTGCTCGCCCGGAACGACTACGACGCCGTGGTGCTCGACGTGATGCTGCCGCGCAAGGACGGCCTCGCCCTGTGCCGGGACCTGCGGCGCGGCGGCGCGCACGTGCCCGTCCTCATGCTGACCGCCCGCGACGCCGTCGAGGCCCGCATCGCGGGGCTCGACGCCGGCGCGGACGACTACCTGATCAAGCCGTTCGACTTCCGCGAGCTGCTGGCGCGCGTCCGCGCGCTGATCCGCCGTGGCCGCCACCCCGTGGCGGCCGAGCGGATCCGGATCGCGCATCTCGACATCGACGTCCCGGGTCGCCGGGTCTGGCGGCGGGGCGTCGAGGTGCACCTGACCGCGCGCGAGTTCGCCCTCCTCGAGTACCTCGCCCGGCGCGCCGGCGAGGTCGTCGGCCGGGCGGACATCGCCGAGCACGTCTGGGACGAGCACTACGACGCCTTTTCGAACATCGTCGACGTCTACGTCCAGAAGCTGCGCCGAAAACTGGACGATCCCGAGGCCGAGTCGCTGATCCGGACCCGGCGCGGCGAGGGCTATCAGCTCGTCCCGCCAGGCGGGTCCCCGCCGTGACCCTCTCCCTCCGCTCGCGGCTCACCTGGTGGTACTCGGGCGTCCTGCTCGTGACCGTGGCCGTGTTCTCGCTCGTCGTGCTGTGGCTGCACTGGCGCCTGCTCGTCCGGCAGTACGACGAGGAGCTGGGCGACCTGAGCGGGACCGCGGTCAACGTCCTCGAGGGCGAGCTGGCGGAGCGCTCGAGCCTCCCGCTCGCGGCCGCCGACACCGAGGACGCCGAGCGGATCCCGGGCGTCGTCATCAAGGTGCTCGATCCCGACGGCCGGCCGCTGCGGCCCGGCGGCGCGCCGTTTCCTCTGGCGTCCTCACTCTTCGTCGGCGTGCCCGACGACATCGGCCAGACCGTGCCCGGGCCGGACGGGCCGTGGCGCGTGCTCGTGCGGCGCGGCGCGGTGGGAGAGCAGACCTACCTGCTCGTCACCGGCGGGCCGCTCGCCAACCTCCTCGACGAGTGGCGGGCGCTCGTCGAGGCACTCGCGCTCGGCGTTCCGCTGGCCCTCGCGCTCGCCGCGGTGGGCGGCTGGTGGATCGGCCGGCACGGGCTGCAGCCGCTCGCCGACATGTCGGCCCAGGCGCGCGAGATCACCGTCCAGACGAGCGGCGCCCGCATGGCCACCCCGCACCCGGACGACGAGCTGGGCCGGCTGGCGTCGTCGTTCAACGACGTCCTCGATCGGCTCGGCACCGCGCTGGAGCAGCAGCGCCAGTTCATGGCCGACGCGTCGCACGAGCTGCGCACGCCCGTGTCGGTCATTCGCACCGCCGCCGACGTGACGCTGAGCCGGCAGGCGCGCCCGGACGAGGAGTACCGGGACGCCCTGGCCATCGTCCTCGAGCAGAGCGCGAGGCTCGCGCGCCTGGTGGACGACATGCTCGTCCTGGCGCGGGCGGACGCCGGCGGCTACGCCGTCGTCACGGGGCAACTCGAGATGGACGACATGGCGGCGGATTGCCTCGCCGCCATGCAGGTCCTGGCGGACGAGCGGGAGGTGACGCTGCGGGCGGCTCTGCAGCCCGGCGTCCGCTTCCACGGCGACGAATCGCTGCTGCGCCGCATGCTGCTGAACCTGCTGGCCAACGCCATCGAGCACACCCCCGCGACGGGCACCGTCAGCCTCTCGCTCACGGCCGATCCGCAGGCGATCACGCTGCGCGTGGCGGACACCGGCCACGGCATTCCGGCCGAGGAGCGCGAACGCATCTTCGAGCGGTTCGTGCGGCTCGACCCGGCGCGCCACGCCGGCGGCGCCGGCCTCGGTCTCTCCATCGCGCGGTGGATTGCGGAGGCCCACGGGGGGTCACTGCGGCTGGCCCGAAGCGGCCCGGACGGCAGCGAGTTCATCGCGGCGCTGCAAAGCCCCGTCGCCAAGAGCCCGCCCGGCGTGCCCTCCGACGACTGAAGAACTGACGCGTACAATCAACCGACGGGAGAACATTGAAATGCAGCGGTCCTTGCGCGGGCGATCGAACCACGTCTAGTCACCACCCTCCGTCGACGCGGGTTCCTGACCTGTTGGTCAGCCCACGTTCGTTCGGGAACCTCACGAGGAGTTCGATGTCGCGATTCGTCGTCTGTACCGTCCTTCTGCTCTCATCGGTGTCGGTCTCTGTGCGGCCGCGGGAGTCGGCCGCTCACTCCCAAGGTGGTCGGCGAGGCGCTGAAGAGGCCCGACTGACGGTGGACACATGCGCGCGTGGGCACCTCGCAGCCCTCACCGACGCGGCTGGGCCTGGTTCTGTGCACGCCGCGGAGATTCCCTGCGCCAGCGCGCAGAGCATGGACGGGCTGATGACAGCGTGGAGCGGGGTTTCTCGGCCGCGCACCCAGATACGCCGGCGCGCGTGACCTTGCGGGCGCGCTTCTCGGCGGACTTCGTCGACGCGCTGGCCCGCGGCGAAGTCACGGTCGCGGCGTTCGCCCGCGAACTGTTCCCGGCGGAGCGTGCACGGTTCAGGAATTTGGCCGGCGGCGAACCGCACCTCGTGCCCGTTGCCACTGGCAGCCGTGCCACCAGGGGCGGCACCCACGCCATCGTGATCTTCGTGAACGAGAAGAATCCGATCAGTCGCATCTCACTCACGCAACTGCGGGAGGTGTTTGCCCGCGATGGATCGATCACCACCTGGGGTCAGCTCGGGCTTGGCGGGCAATGGGCCGCGCGCCGCATCGTCCTTCACGGGATGCGCGTACGCCGCGAGACCGGCAACCCTCCGGGGATCGTGAACTATCTGGAGTCTCGCCTGCTCGCGGGTCGGGCCTGGCGCGACAGCGTCGTCGAACACACGGACGTGCCGGGCGGGGCGCAGGCACTCGAGCAAATCGTCCGGGCGGTGGCCGCCGACGAGGCGGCGCTCGGCTACAGCGGTTTTGCCTATGCCGTGCCCGGGGCGAAGCCGCTAGCACTGGCAGAGACGGACGCGGGACCGTTCTTCAGCGGCACGGTTCAGGAGATCGCCAGGCGGGAGTACCCGCTGACGCGCACGCTCTACCTGGTGACCGGCCCGGCTCCGGATGCCGCCACGCTTGCGTTCCTGCGCTACGTCCTGGGCCCGGCGGGACAGCGTGCGATCGACAGCGACGCACGGCGATTCTTCCCGCTGGTCCACACCGCCCCCGGGGACCAAGCGCTGCCGCCCTATGAGCCACAGCCGGTCCAGCTTCCGCGCGGGGCGCACTACCTCACGCGGGATGGCACGATTGCGATCATCGGTTACAACGACATGGCCGAAATGATCGAGGCGTTCGACACGCTGTTCGCTGCGGCGCATCCGGGTTTCAGGTTTGCGCCGACGCTCCTGGGCACGCGGTCGGCGCCGCCTGCGCTCGCGCGCGGCGAATCCGCGTTCGCGCCCATGGGCGCGGAATTCTCCCCCAAGGAATTGGCCGACTATCGTGCCGCCACCGGCCACGAGCCGCTGGTCTTTCGGGTTGCACACGCCTCGCTCAATCCGCTGGCGCTGAGCGGACCCTTGGCGATCATCGTGCACCGGGACAACCCCGTGGTTTCGCTCACGCTTGCTGACGTGGCGGAGATCTTTTCCGGCCGCGCGACCCGCGGACTGCACCCCTATGGCCTCGGCCCCGAGACGGCGCTCGGCCTCTTCCTGCGCAGCCGCGTACTGCAAGGCCGGATGTTCGGCAAGGGATTCCGAGGCTTCGCGCAGTCGGCCGACGTGGTGAAGCAGGTGGCGCAGGATCCAGAGGCGATCGGCTTCGCCGCCGCCATGCGCGCCGACGCCGGCGTGAAGATCCTCGCCCTGGCCCCGACGGCGGCGGAGCCGCCCGTGGCGCTAACCGTGGAAAGTCTCAGGGCCGGGCGTTATCCGCTCGATCGTTTCCTGCTGATCTGCGCGCGACAGCCGCTGGAACCATGGGTCCGCGAATACCTCCGGCTCGTGCTTTCGCGCGAGGGCCAGCAGGCCATCGCGAACGGGTCATTGGGCTATGTGCCGCTGAACGCCACAGAAGCCGCGGCTGCACGGCAGAGACTCGAGTGGCCCTCGTGACGTAGAGCGATCGTCACGCGGAGAGTGTCGGATCCCTGCCCGTTCCCGCGAGACGGCGCCCTTGCCTACTTGGCTCGTTCGAAGAGACCCTTGTAGCTGGGAATCTGCCTCTGCAACGCGTCACGCATCACCGTGGACTGCGCCAGGTATTCGCGCTCCGCTTTGCCGCTGTTGGGCGGGTTCTTGTAGGCGAACACGACCAGTCCGACGTTCTCGCCAGCCGCGTCCCGAAGCGGCATCATCACGACGAACTTCTTCTCCGGATCGTTGCGATGCCAGCGCGGATCGAGAACGGTGATGCCCTTGACGATGACGTCGATGTCGTCGGGGTCGTCAGTGTTCCCGATGCGTTCCGGGAACGACCCCGCAAACATCGTGTACACCTTGTCCAAGCCGGGCGGAACGCCGTGGAACGTGACGCTGAGAAGCTCCGGGTGCTTCTGCATGATCTCGTCGCAGAGCTTCTGCGCGTGGATCTTGTAGCTCGGGGCGGTCCAGTTCTTCGGGTGCGGGGGCGCCGGGGCTTGTCCGGCGGCCCACGCGGTCGTGCTGACCACAAGACCGGTCGTCAGGGCAGTGACGCACAAGATTCTGGCACATGTTCTCATGATGTCCTCGACGAAACTCGCTCGGGGATCGGTGACGCGCAGAGCCCATCGTAGGGTCCCTCCGGCCCGGGTGCACATGAATTCACCCTGAATTCCCATTCAGGTCCGGCCAGCAGGCGGATCGGGGAGGCTATCTGGTGGCAGAAACGACGATCGCGCGCGGCGACACGGTGTCGGTTTGTGGGACTGGAAACGCCGCGTCGCCCGGCGAGCGCGGGAGGACGATCCGAAACACGCTGCCCCTGCCCAATTCGCTCGAGACCTCGATACGTCCGTTGTTGGCTTCGACCGCCCAGCGTGCGATGGCGAGGCCGAGCCCCGCGCCACCCGCGGCGCGAGCCTTGTCCACCCGGTAGAAGCGGTCGAAGATCTTGTCGAGGTGTTCGGGCGCGATGCCCACGCCGTGGTCGGCGACGATGATGCTCACTGTTTCCCGTCCTTCGGCGACCGTCAGGCCGATGTCGGAGTTTGGCGCGCTGTACTTGATCGCGTTGTCGACCACGTTCATGACGGCGTCACGCAGCACCAGCCGGTCGGCCTTCACCATCACGGGCTGCGGCGCGTCGACCATGATCGGCTGATGCTTCTCCTCGGCCAGGATGGCCAGGCAATCGACCGCGTCACGGACGAGGGCCGCCGCGTCGAAGTTCTCGACATTCATCCTGATCAGCTGCGAGTCTCCGCGCGAGACTGTGAGCAGGCTCTCCACGAGCCGGCTGAGACGGTCGGCTTCCTCCAGCACGCTTCCGATGATTTCGCGGTACCCAGTATCACTCCGGCGTTCGCGCAGGCCGACCTCGCCCACGCTCCGGATGGCCGTCAGCGGCGTACGGAGTTCGTGCGACACGTCGGCGGTAAAGCGCTTGAGTTGGGCGAAGGACGCCTCGAGACGCGCGAGCGTGTCGTTGAAAACGGTGGCGAGCTGGCCGAACTCGTCGTCCGGGTTCTGGACGGCCAGACGTTCCGCGAGGCGTTCAGCGGTGATGGAGCGCACACGGTCCGCCATGGTCGCCACCGGCATGAGCGCGCGTCTGGCGAGCGCGTACCCGCCCAGCCCGGCCACCGCGACACCGACCGGGAGGAGCACGATCAACCCGAGCAGGAAGTACTGAAGCTCGTACTCGATGCCCTCCTCCGACCGGATCACTCGGATGATGGCCGTGCGCCCGAGGAACGTGAAGGGTCGGGAGAGCACGCGCGCCTGGACACCGCCGGTCAACCCGACTGACGCCGGGCCGAAGGTTGCTGCTGGTGGCGCGTCCGGGACGTGCGGCAGATCGACGGTGAGGTCCTCCGGATTGGCGTAGAGGAGCTGGCGATCCAATCCCCAGATCTCGAGCCACCGCCACTTGCCGGCCGGCTCGAAACCGAGCGTCTGATGGACCGGAACGAGTGTGCCGGCCCGACCAGCCGACTCCATGATTTCGTCGGCGACGTTGTAGTCAGATTCCAGCTGCCGATCGATTTCGCGATACAGTCCCTGCCGGAGCAATTGATACGTGCCGCCGGCAAACAACGCGAGCACGACGGCCAGGGCGCCCGCATACCAGAGCGTCAGCCGAACGCGCACGCTGGCGTGCTTCAGGAAGGGTGGTTTCACGGTTCGCCCTCCTGGAGAATGAACCCGACCCCTCGGACCGTGTGGATGAGTTTCACGGGGAAGTCCTGGTCCACCTTGCGCCGCAGGTGAACCATGTGCACGTCGATCACGTTGTCCAACGGCGTGCCACGGGCCGGTTCCTTCCAGACATCGCGCGCCAGCATCTCGCGCGACACGACCGACCCCTGGTGTCGCGCCAGGTATTCAAGCATCTCGAACTCGCGGGCGGTGAGAGCCAGTACGTGCTGACCGCGCATCGCGCGCCTGGTGACCAGGTCGATCTCGATGTCGGCCGCCTTGAGGCGCAGCACCTGATCGACCCGTCCGCGCCGCAGGAGCGCTCGAATCCGGGCGAGCAGCTCGGCAAAGGCGAACGGTTTGACCAGGTAGTCGTCCGCTCCGCGATCGAGTCCGGCCACGCGGTCCTCGATGGCATCGCGCGCTGTGAGAATCAGGACGGGCATCTGCAGCGAACGCTTGCGCAGCGCGCCCAGGATCTCGAAGCCGTCACGCCCGGGCAGCATCAGGTCGAGAAGGACCAGATCGAACACCTCGGCACTGGCGAGGAAGAATGCCTCCTCTCCGGTGGTGGCCACGAGGACGTCGTAGCCTTCGCCGGTGAGGCCTTCGCTCAACGCCGCTGCGACCTTGACTTCGTCTTCGACTACGAGGATCCGCACCAGCCTGCTCCCGACCGTGCCGCCAGCGAAAGGCTACCACCAAAGAACCGAGCTGTCTTGGCCCTGGAAGGGATCCTAATCGAACTTCAGAAAGATTTCAGTAACCGGCAACGGGGATCCGCCGCATAAATGATTCGGCTCGGGGACGTTACAGGACAACAGAAGGAGACTCCCATGATCCCCACAGCGTCCGCGCGCGTCCTTGGTACAGCGACCATCGTCGCTCTTCTCGCCGGTTGCGCCGCCAGCGTCAGCGCCGCGCCCCTGGTCCTGGTAGACCCGCAACAAGAAGGCGCGGCCACCACTCAGACGGCGCCCGCCATGGAATCCGGCGTTACCGGCAAGGTCATCGACACGTCGGGAGCCGTCATCGTCGGAGCGGCGGTCACGCTCACCGCCGGCAACAACCGTCGCGAAGCGACTACCGACACTCGAGGCCTCTATCGCTTCGACCGACTGCCGCCGGGCACCTACACCATCCTTGCGTTTCGCGATGGCTTCTCGCCGCAGGTGCAGGACGTGGTCGTTCCGGCCGGGAAGGTCGTGACGCTCGACCTGAAGCTCGAAATCGCCAGCTTCAAGGAAGAGGTCACGGTCCCCTTCACCGCCGCCGCTGCATTGACGGCCATGAAGATGGAGACGCCGATTGCGGACATCCCTCTCTCGGTGCAGAGCTACACCGGGTCCTTCATGAAGGCCATCGAGACCACCAACGTCGCTGATCTCTACGGCTACACCACGGGGGTTCAGCGTTCGGGTAACACGGGTTTGGACTTCGTCATCCGTGGGCTCCGGACCTCGAATAGCGGGAACATCCAGTACAACGGGCTGCCGGGTCTGGCAGCGCGCTTCAATTCCCCCTCGACCGTCAACGTCGAGCGCATCGAGGTGTTGAAGGGCCCGAGTTCGGTGCTGTACGGCCAGGCCCAGCCCGGCGGGATCATCAACATCGTCACCAAGAAGCCGCAGGCGGAGCGGTCCAATGTGATTGACCTCCGTGGGGGCTCGTTCTTCGGGACGGGGTCGAATCTCGGGGACCGAAACAAGGGCCACCTGTCTGCGGATTTCACGGGGCCGATGGACCAGAACCACAAGGTTCTCTACCGCTTCATCGCGTCGTACGACAACGCGAACGATTTCCGCGACAACGTCCAGAACAAGGACCTGTATATCGTCCCGTCGATCTCCTGGCTCGGCTGGAATGGGGCGATCGTGAACCTCGAGTTCGAGTATCGACGGGTCCGGACGGGGCTCGACAGCGGCCTGGTGGCGCCGAACAACGACATCACGCTCGTCGCGCCCAGGAACGTGCGGTACCAGGAGCCGAACGACTTCCTCAACGAGGACGGAAAGACGGCGACCGTGACTCTCACAAGAGCCTTCGCGAACGGGCTGACGTGGACCGCCAACTGGCGGAGTGTCTGGCACGGGGACGACACCAAAGGGTTCGAAAACGTGGGGACAACGGGGCTTACGATCGTGAGGCGTCGGGACCGTCATCAGATCAACAAGCGTCGCTATCACTATCTCGACACCACGGTGAGCAGGAGCGTTGCGACCGGATCCGTCACGCACCGGCTGCTGTTCGGCTTCACCGGCGGGTACGAGTTGACCGACTTCGACCGCGTGCAGTTCGCGACGGGCGCCGCCCTGAACGTCGATCTCTACCACCCGGTCTACGGCGCGTTGGGCCTGGCGCCTAGTCCCAACACCCACCGGCACACGCCCGCCTGGACCTATGGCGGCTACCTGAACGATCAGATCGATTTGACGCGGCAGTGGAAGGCGCTTCTCGGCTTGCGCTACGACGGGCGCGACTCGCACGAGCAAGAGCTGCGCATCAATCCGTACGTCAAGAAGAAGAGCAGCCACGCCGTGCTCCCGCTCGCCGGGCTGGTCTTCGAGCCCAGTCACGTCTGGTCGTTCTACGGGAGCTTCTCCACGTCGTTTACGCCGCCACCTCCAGGCGCGATCGACGCGCAGGGCAACAACCCTTTCACGCCGGAGCACGCGCGGCAGTTCGAAACCGGCATCAAGACCACGCTAGGTAACGCCCGCGGGGAGGCCACCCTCTCCTATTTCGACATCACCAAGAACGATGTGCTGATCACGCTGGTCGCACAGGCCATCAATGACCAGATCGGCCAGGAGCGAAGCCAGGGCATGGAGGCCACCTTTACCGAGCGGCTCCTCGACAACTGGCAGGTCATCTTCGGCTACGCGTACACCAATTCGCGGGTCACGAAGGACTCCGATCCCGTGAAGGTCGGGTCCCGAATTCCCAACGCGCCCAGACAGGCCGCAAACCTCTGGACCCGCTACGACGTGAACAGCGGTCCGCTCAGCGGCGTCGGTGTCGGTCTTGGTCTCCTCTACACCGGAGAACGGACCGGGACCATTGCGGCGAGCACATCGAAGCTGCCGATTCTGAGCCTGCCGAGCTACTACAGGGCCGATCTGGGGATCTACTGGGTCGCCTCGCGCCTCGAGGTGACAGGAATGATCGTCAACCTGCTGGACAAGCAGTACTACGAGAGCAACTTGGGAACGGGCACCACCAGTCTCAACATCAGACCAGGTGCGCCGCGGTCCGTCGTGATGTCGATGCGCGTAAAGTTCTAGGTTCGATCAAGGCGTCACGGGCGCTGGAGCAACGGTCCGACCCACACGAGGAGGGACACGGCATGAGATCATCTGCGCGCATATCGCGCGTGCTCCAGGCGACCGGCCTCACGCTGCTGATGGCGTTCGTCATGAGCAGCTCCCTGGCCCTCGGAGCAACGACGGGATACAAGGTGGTCGGCAAGTACCAGGTCGCGGGCGACGATCGCTGGGACTACATCACCTTCGAAGCCGCCACCGGCCGTTTGTTTGTCGCACACGGTGTCAAGGTTGACGTTCTGGACGCGACGACCGGCAAGACGATCGGTGAGATTCCCGACACGCCCGGCGTGCACGGCGTCGCGGCTCCTCCGGGACTGACCAAGGGTTACATCAGCTGTGGGAAGGCCGACGTCGTGAAGGTCTTCGATCGCACGACGCTCAAGACCATCGGCGAGATCAAGACGGAAAAGAACCCCGATGCCATCGTCTACGATCCCGTCTCAAACCGCGTCCTGGTCTCGAACGGCGACAGCGCGAGCGTCAGCATCATCGACACGACCACCGACACGGTGGTGGGCAGCATCGCCGTCGGCGGCAAGCCCGAGTATCTTGCGACGGACGGCAAGGGGCTGGCCTACGTGAACCTCGAGACCACGAACGAACTGGTGGCGATCGATATCAAGGCCCGCTCGATCAAGAAGCGCATTGCGCTGACCGGGTGCGACGAACCGGCCAGCCTGGCCATGGATGTCGCTGCGCGCCGTCTGTTTGCGGGATGCGGCAACCGGGTGATGGTGGTGGTTGATCCCGACGCCGGCAAGGTCGTCAAGACCCTGCCCGTAGGGGAGCACACCGACGCCACGGTGTTCGACCCGACCACCCGCCTTGTCTTCAACTCGAGCGGGGACGGCACGATCACCGTCATCCGCCAGGACGGACCGGATCAGTACCGCGCCGTGGAGACGATCAAGACGCTGCGCGGCGCCAAGACGATGGCGCTCGATCCGGCGGGCCAGAGAATCTACCTGCCGACCGCGGAGAACCTGCCCGCATTCGCCACAGGGCCGCCGCGGCCGACCGAGAAGCCGTTTCCGATGAAGCCGTTCATCGTACTCGTGGTGGGCAAATAGGGGAATCCGACCCCGCCGTTCGAGGAGGACGCCGATGAACGTACGACGTGTGGTCACGATGTTCACGATGGCGGCCACGACCGGACTGATCCCGATCGTGGTGGCCTGCAGCAACGCCCCCTCACCCGGTCCGGTGGTTCCCCCAGCGGCGGCTACGGCCCAGACCAAGCACGTGCTGCTCATCAGTGTCGATGGCCTGCATTCGCTGGATTTGGCGCTCTTCATCAAGAGGACCCCCGCCTCGACCTTCGCTCAGCTGGCCGCGCGCGGCGTGCTCTACACCAACGCGACCACACCGTTCTCGGATTCCGCTCCCGGCTTGATTTCGCTCGTCACCGGCGGTTCGCCCAGCGCGACCGGAGTACTCTACAGTGACACCTACGATCGTGCCCTGTCGCCCGCCGGCTCCGACTGCTCGACGAAGGGGACGGTGGTGTTGTACGACGAGCGTGCCAACAAGAACCCAGACGCGCTCGACGCCGGCGGGGGGATCGATCCGAACAAGCTGCCGCGTGACCCGGCCAACAACTGTCGGCCAGTCTTCCCGCACGAGTACTTGAAGGTCAACACGATCTTCGAAGTGGCCAAACAGGCCGGCGGGCGCACGGCCTGGAACGACCAACACCCGGCGTACGCGGACTTTCTTCTCGGCCCGTCCGGCAAAGGACTCGACGACATCTACGCCCCTGACGGCCATGCGCCGGGCGTCAAGCAGAGCGTCGAGAAGTCGAAAGCCTTCGACGGCCTCGGCGTGGCCGCCACGCTCAACCAGATCAAGGGCATGGACCACACGGGGCAGGACACGCTGGGCGTGCCGACAATCTTCGGCATGACCTTCGTCTCGGTGAGCGTCGCGCAGAAGCTGATGGATAACGGGTATCTCGACGCCGACGGCACGCCGAGCCCCGGCGTCCAGGATGCGCTGTCCTTTGTGGACGCCTCGATCGGCAAGATGGTGCACGAGCTGAAAGCCGCCGGGTTGTACGAGTCGACCGCAATCGTGATCAGCGCCAAGCATGGCAACTCGCCGATGGATCCGAAGCGGCGGCGCATCGTGGACGAGGCGTTGATCGAGAACCTCATTGACCAGGTCGGCAAGGGCCTGGCCGCGCACGTCACCACGGACACAGTGGCGCTGATCTGGTTGAAGGACCAGGCCAGGACCGCAGACGTGGTGACCAAGCTGAGGGCTAATGCCGGCCCGGCCGGTGTCTTCAAGGTGTATTGGGGTGACGCGCTCGCGCTGAAGTTCCCTGATCCCAGAACCGACGCAAGAACGCCGGACATCATCGTGCAGCCGGAGTTGGGCGTCATGTACGCCGAGCCGAAAGCCACGAAGCTGGCCGAACACGGGGGACAATTCGACGAGGACACCAACGTGGCCCTGCTGGTGTCGGCGCCGGGGGCAAGTGGGAGGCGGGTCACGGCGCCGGTGCAGACGACGCAGGCGGCGCCGACGATTCTCAAACTGCTCGGTCTGGACCCGCTGGCCCTCGCGGCCGTGAAGGCGGAGGGGACGGCAGTGCTCCCGGGGTTCTGACTCGAGAGGTGACACATGAAGCGATCGCTCCTGATGATCCTGCTGGCAGTGCCCCTGGTTGCCCCTGGCGTGGGCGCCCAACGCGCCAGACCAGACCCCGAGCCGCTCTACGACGCCAAGGTGGACCCGGCCGTTCCGACCTATGTACCTGGCCCGCCGGTCAAGGGGGTACTGAAAGGGATCTGCTCAGAGACCTTCCCTGACCTCATGAAACTCTGGATCGAGGGGTTCAAGACACACCAACCGGGTCTCTCGATCGAGGTCGCGCCAACCGGCGGCGGCGTCGGTTCCAAGGCGCTCGCCAACGGCGAGGTGGATTTCGCCGCGGTCACACGTGAGATCAACCCGGCCGACGAGGCGCTCTTTGTCAAACGCTACGGGTACAAACCGGCGGAGATCGCCGTTGTTGGCGGGAGCTATCGTTCGTACGGGTTCACTGACGCCCTCGCCGTCTTCGTGAACAAGGACAACCCGATCGAGCATCTCTCGTTCGCACAACTTGATGCCATCTACTCGAAGACACGTCTGCGAGGAATCAAGACCCCAATCACTACATGGGGACAAGTCGGCCTGACCGGCGAGTGGGCCCACAAGCCCATCCACGCCTGGGGCGTGGCGCCCTGGAACGGGTTCGAGCAATTCATGCGCCTCCGTGTGTTGAAGGGCGGCGAATGGCGGGACGACATCAACTTCGACAGTAAGGTGATCCCGCTGCCCGAGCGCGTCGCGGCCGACCCGTACGCCATCTCCTACTCGGGGATCGCCTACATCAAGCCCGGCGTCGCCGTGAAGCGCATTGCGGTGTCACAGAACCCGGACGGGCCGTTTCTCAGTGGGACGTTCGAGGAAGTGGCCGCGCAGACGTACCCGTTAGCGCGGGTCATGTACTTCTACTTCAATCGGCCACCTGGCAAGCCGGTTGATACGCGCATCAAAGAGTTTCTCCGGTACATCCTGAGCCAGGAGGGACAGCAGGCCGTCGTCAAGGACGCGACCTACACGCCGCTGCCGGCCCGTCTCGTGAACGCATCGCTCGAGCAGCTGCGATGAACGTGCAGCGGACACGGACATCGACAGATCCGAGGTGACATTGTGAGGACATTCCTCTGCCTGACAGTAATCGTCGTTTCGGCCGCCGGCGTTCCGGCGCAGCACGCCGTGAAGGGAAAGTTCAAAGAGACCTTACATGCGACGCTTGACCCGGCTCTGAAGCCCTATGAGCCGACGATGAAGGTGGCCGGCGAGATCCGCAGCGTCGGGGCCGACACGATGGAGGCTCTGACGAAGCTCTGGATAGAAGGATTCAGCAAGGTCCAGCCAGGGGCGACATTCACGATGGAGGCGAAGGCGTCGGGGACCGCTGTTCCCGGTCTCACCGAAGGCAGAGCAGATATCGGACCCTGCGCCCGTGAGGTGCTCCCCCGTGAGCTCGGGCCGTTTGAGCAGAAGTTCGGCTACAAGCCATTTGCGGTGCGTGTGGCGAGCGGAAGCTATCGCACGCCGGGGAAGACGCACGCGATCGCATTCCTGGTCAACGAGAACAACCCGATCGCGCGCGTTACCTTCGAGCAGATCGACGCACTGTACTCGTCGTCGCCAGCCAACTCGCCGATCAGGACCTGGGGACAACTCGGGCTGACGGGCGAATGGGCAGACAAGCCCGTTGTCCTGTGGGGCCTCATCCGCCCGAACGGGATTGCCAACTTCATCTCCCAGCGCGCGATGAGGAGCACCGACTTCAAGGCGGGCATCAACGAACGAACCACCGTCGGGTCACTCGCGGCGCTCGACGCGGTGGCACAGGGCGTGGCCGCTGACAAGTACGCCATCGGGTACGGCGGCTTCGGCAACCTGATACCGGGGGTCAAGGCTGTTGCCCTGGCTGCTACTCCCACGGGGCCTTTCTACAAGGGAACGTTCGAGGAAGTCGTGCAGCATACGTACCCGCTCAGCCGCTACATCTACATCTACATCAACCGTGCGCCCGGAAAGCCCATCGAGCCCAAGGTGAAAGAGTTCCTCGGCTTCATCCTGAGCAAGGAAGGCCAGGAGGCCGTAGTCAAGGAGGGGATCTTCCTGCCGCTGCCGGCCGCCGTCGTGATGGCGGAGCGGGCGAAGCTGCAGTAGCGACCGTCGAGCCGGATTGGACGGGTGCGCGGAACCGGGGACTTGGCCTGGCGGCGGGCACCCCGGTCGACCGCACCCGGGCCGGGCGGGGCATGGTTCAATACGTCGCCTGTGGCGACAAGAGAGGACACCGTACCGATGTGGAAGGGCATCCTGAACTTCAAGATCGGGATCATCCCATTGAGCGTCTATGTGCCGTTCCTCGCCCTCATGAGCCTCCTCATGTTCAGGGGAAAACTACCTGGAGACATGTTGGGGTCGCTCGCCGTCATGTGCCTCCTGGGGTTCCTGTGCGCCGAGATCGGACACCGGATTCCCATCCTCAGACACTTGGGGGGAGCGCCCATCATGGCGACGTTTCTCCCCTCATATCTCGTGGCGGCCCAACTCCTTCCCGATGTGGCCGTCAAGACGATCACGTCGTTCATGAAGACGACCAATTTCCTCTACGTCTACATCGCGATGGTGATCGTGGGCAGCATACTTGGCATGAACAGGACGGTCCTGATCAAAGCCTTTGCGAAGATGTTCGTGCCGTTGGCCGCTGCGACGTTCGTCGCCGTGGGTGTGGGGCTGGCCATCGGCACTCTGATGGGATTCAGCGCGCACAAGACGTTTTTCTACATCATCGTACCCATCATGGCGGGCGGCGTTGGTGAGGGGGCGATTCCTCTGTCCATGGGATACGCGGCCATCCTGAAGGTCACCCAGAATGATACGTTCGCGCAGGTTCTGCCGGTGGTCATGCTGGGCAGCTTGACGGCGATCATCCTCTCCGGCCTGCTGAAGCGGGTCGGTGAGAAATACCCACAGTATTCGGGGAACGGCAACCTGGTGAAATACGAAGGCGAAGAGGAGATACTCAAGGCGGCGGCTGGGGGACATCAGGCGATCGACCTGTCGCAGATGACCGTCGGTGGCGTCCTGGCCATCGCCTTCTACCTGCTGGGCGTCTTCCTCTTCCCCCTGACCGGCATCCCTGGGCCGATCACCATGCTGTTCAGCTGCGTGATTATCAAGGCGCTGGGATGGCTGCCCAAGGACCTGGAGGAAGGGGCCTACATGGTTCATCGCTTATTCGTGGTTGGCGTGACGTATCCACTCCTGCTGGCGATCGGCGTCGCCATGACCCCATGGGACAAGCTGGTCGCAGTTCTGACGCCACAGTATCTGGTCACCATCGTCGCGATTGTCATCGCCATTGTCGGAACCGGCTTTGTCGTGGGCAAGTGGATGGGCATGTACCCCATCGAAGCAGCCATCGTCATCGCCTGTCACAGCGGGCAGGGGGGCACAGGAGATGTCGCCATCCTCACCGCGTCAGATCGTCTGATTCTCATGCCATTTGCCCAGGTTTCCACCCGAATCGGTGGCGCCGTCATGGTGACGTTTGCCATCTTCCTCTTGCGTTACTTGCAGTAGCAACGGCAACGGGACCACCTGCCCCCTGCGCCGCGCAGTCGTTGCTCTCGCAGGCGAAGGGCACGAACGTCCAACGCGGCATCTCTCCTCAAGACCGGCTGGCTCGTCCTCTAGTATAGTCAGGGCGCCTGGGTAACCCGTGCCGGCCGAATGTCCCGTGCCGGCGGGAGACGCCCAATCCAGGGAGCCGGACATGGCGTGGCCCGAGCAGCCGGTCATCTACGAGATCAACACCTGGGTCTGGCTGGACGACCTCAGCCGGCGACACGGCACGGCGGTGACGCTCGGCACCGTCCCGCCGGAGGAATGGGAC
>JAHECP010000082.1 GCA_024641665.1 Acidobacteriota bacterium | reverse complement strand
GTGGCCGCCGGCTGCGCGCCGGCGCGGCCGGCGGTCGCGCCGGCCCCACCCGGACGCGCGGCCACCACCCTCCGCGTCGACCTGGCGCGCCTCTTCGGCGCGCCCGTCTTCGCGCACGCGCTCTGGGCCGTGAAGGTCGAGTCGCTCCGGACGGGCGAGGTGCTCTTCGCCCTCAACCCCACCGTCCACGTCATGCCCGCGTCCAACATGAAGATCGTCACGCTGGCGGCGGCCGCCGAACGGCTCGGCTGGGACTACCGCTTCGAGACGCAGCTCGTCTCGGCGGCGCCCGTCGAGGCCGGCGTCCTCGAGGGTGACCTCGTCGTCGTCGGCGGGGGCGACCCGAGCCTGAACCAGCGGGACGGGCGGGCGGACGCGGTGTTCGACGCGTGGGCCGCGGCGCTCGAGGCGGCCGGCATCCACGCGGTGGCCGGCGCGCTGGTGGCCGACGATCGCGCGTTCGATCGCGAGGGGCTCGGCGCCGGGTGGTCGTGGGACGACCTGGCGTACGGCTACGCCGCGCCGGTGGGCGCCCTGGAGTTCGACGAGGACCTGGTGCGGCTCACCGTCACGGCCGGCGCCGCGCCGGGCGAACCGGCCACGATCGCGCTCGAGCCGGCAGAGAGCGGCCTCGTGCTGGCGAATCGCGTCGTGACGGGTCCCGCGTCGGAGCGGGCCTCGCTCGAGTTTCGCCGGCTGCCACGGCAAGAGGAACTCGAGGTGCGCGGCACGGTGCCGGCCGGCGCGCCGCCGTTCGTGCGGACCGCCTCGGTGGACGACCCGGCGGCGTATTTCGCGCGCGCCGCCCGCGCCGCGCTCGTGTCGCGCGGCATCGAGATCCGCGGCGGCGCCGCCACCGCAACCGAGCGGCCCGACACCGCCAGGACGGCCGCCGCGACGCGCGTGCTGGCCGTCACGAAGTCGCCGCCGCTCTCCGACATCGCCACCGTGCTGATGAAGGTCAGCCAGAACCTGTATGCGGAAACGCTGCTGAAGACGCTCGGCTGGGGCGACGTTCCCGGCTCGGCCGAGCGCGGGATCGCGGCCGTGCGCGACGTGATCGCGGGCTGGGGTCTCGACCCCGACAGCTACGTGCAGGTGGACGGCTCGGGGCTGTCGCGCTACGACTACGTGACGGCCGATCTCCTCGTCGCGATCCTGCGGCGACTCTACGACGACCCGCGCCATCGCGACGCGTTCCTGGCCACGCTCCCCATCGCCGGCGTGGACGGCACACTCGCCGGCCGCCTCCAGGGCACGCCGGCCGAGCGCAACGCCCGCGCCAAGACCGGCACGCTCGCCAACGTCCGCGCCCTCTCGGGCTACGTGACGACGCGCGACGGTGAGGTGCTCGCGTTCTCGATCATCGCGAACAACTTCCTGCTGCCGACCGCCACGGTGGACCAGGCGGCCGACGCCGCGGTCGCCCGTCTCGCGGCCTTCAGCCGGCGCCAGACCAACCTCACGTGGGGCTCCGCCCCACACCCCGGCTCGGTCCTCTCTTGGATCGGCGGGGCCCCCTGCCCTTCGACGGTGCTCAGGGCACCCCGAGCAAGGTCGAGGGGTGCACCCCGCCTGGCGCGTTCTGCGGCGTGGGGCCCGCACGCCCGCGCCGCCTCCGCGCTCGCGGGCCGCGCGGTGCGCGGCCGGCCGTTCAAACCTCTTCGCCGCGGAAGCGCGCGAGGCAGGCCTCGAGGCTCTGGGTCGTGATGGGCTTCGGCAGGACGCCGTCCACCTGCAGGACGGGGACGTAGCGCTCGAGCACCGCGGGCGTGCTCATGGCGACCACCGGCGTGTCGGCCACGTGGCTCATCTCGTGGAGGTGCGAGAGGAAGGTCAAGCCGTCGATCCGCTCCATCATGATGTCGAGCAGAATGACGGCCGGACGCAGGCCCTCGCGCAGCAGCTCGAGCGCCTGGAGCCCGGAACTCGCCGCCTTCGCGCGGAAGCCCAGCCGTTCGGCCAGCACATCCACGAGCAGGAGCACCGACGGGTCGTCGTCCACGATGAGCACGACCGGGCGGTCGGCGGTGGAGTCTGCGAACATGTGTCGAATCCGGCCGCTCAGGCGAGCCGCCGCGTCACGGCGGCGATGATCTGGGCGGGCTCCGCGGCGAGCCCGCCGCCCTGCGCCAGCTCGGGCCTGCCGCCGCCCTTGCCGCCAAACTCGGCCGTGAGCGCGCGCAGCACGGCCGACGCGTCGATCGAGATATCGGCCGACCGGGCGACGGCCACCAACAGCGGCGGCGCGGCGCTCAGGCAGACGGCCAGGCAGCCCCGGCGGGTGGCGACGGCGGCGGCGAGCGACTTCAGGCCCGCGGCGTCCCAGCCCTCGAGCGCCTCGGCCACGAGGGTTACGCCGCCGACCGGGGTGCCGCTCGCGACGAGCCGCTCCGCCTCGTGCACGGCCAGCTTCTCGGTGAGGCCGCGCATCACGCGGCGCAGCTCCTTGTTGTCGGCCTGCGCGCGGGCGATCGCGTCGGGCAGCTCCGCGGGCGAGACCGACAGCGCGCGGAGGCTGCCGGCCACCGCGTCCCTGAGCACGCGGAAGCGGCCGAGCGCGCGCGCGCCGCACAGGAACTCGACGCGCAGGCCGCCGCGGAACTTCTCCCACGACGAGACGGCAATCACGCCGACGGCGCCGGTGCGCCCGACGTGCGTGCCGCCGCACGCCGAGAGATCGAAGTCGGCGATCTCGACGAGCCGCAGCAGCCCCTCGCGCTGGGGCTCCTTGCGCAGCGGCAGGGCCGCCGCCTCGACCGCCGTCGCGAAGCGCACCGTCACCGGCCGGTCCTCCCACACCACGCGGTTGGCCTCCTGCTCGGCCGCCGTGACCCGCTCGGGCGCGACGACGCGGTCGAGGTCGATGGTGCTGGATTCGGCCCCGAGATGGAAGGAGACCGTGCGCGCCTGGAGCCGGCGATCGAAGGCGGCCGACAGCACGTGCTGCCCGGTGTGCTGCTGCATGTGGTCGAAGCGCCGCGCCCAGTCGATTCGCCCGTGCACGGCGGCGCCTTCGGGAAGCGCGCGATCGAGCACGTGCGCGACGGTGCCGTCCTCGCGGTCCAGCACCTCGACGACGGCGGCGCCGCCGAGCTCGCCCAGGTCGTGCGGCTGGCCGCCGGACGTCGGGTAGAACGCGGTGCGATCGAGCACAGCCCACGGCCGGCCGCCGGCCTCCCCCGCGGCCACCACCGTGGCGTCGAACTCGACCGTGTGCGCGTCGGTGTAGTAGAGCCGTTCGGTCACGTGCGCCCCCCCCTCGCCGGATCGACGACGCCGGCCTCCTCGAACCCCTGGGCGCGCAGCCGGCAGCTGTCGCAGCGGCCGCACGGCGCGCCGTCCTCTCCCGGATCGTAACAGCTATGCGTCAACCCGTAGTCGAGGCCCAGGGCGAGGCCGCGCCGGACGATGTCGGCCTTCGACAGGCGCAGGAGCGGCGCGAGCACCCGGAGCGGCCGTCCTTCGACGCCCGCGCGGGTGGCGAGCGCGGCGAGCCGCTCGAACGCCGCCAGGTACTCGGGGCGGCAGTCTGGATAGCCGGAGTAGTCGATGGCGTTCACGCCGAGCACGACAGCCTCGGCGCCGACGACCTCGGCCCAGGCGAGGGCGAGCGACAGCAGGACCGTGTTGCGCGCGGGCACGTAGGTGGACGGGATCGTCCCGTCCTCGAGTGCCCGGTCCTTGGGCACGACCCCGTCGCCGGTGAGCGCCGAGCCGCCGATGGCGGCGAGGTCCACGCTCAGCTCGAGGCGCCTCGCCACGCCGAGCGCGCGCGCGACCGCGCGCGCGGCCTCGATCTCCCGCGCGTGCACCTGGCCGTAGCGCACCGTGAGCGCAAAGAGCTCGTACCCCTCCGCGCGCGCCATCGCAGCCGCGGTGTAGGAGTCGAGCCCGCCGCTCAACAGGACGACGGCCTTACGGGTGCCTGTCAACGTTCGTCCTCTCCCGTCACACAGCGATCGAGTCTACGCGGTCAACCACGAAGAACGCACGAAGACGACCGAGCGAGATGGCGTGACGACGCTTCGTGGGCTTCGTGCCCTTCGTGGTGAATCGTCCGTCCGTCGTCGGTCACACGCCGCGCGCGTCGGCGCCCCAGATGTACTTGTGCACCTGGAGCTGGACGCGAACCTGCAACCGGTCGGCCAGCACCCATTCGGCGAGCGCCTTCGGTGCGAGCACGCCGTGCACGGGCGAGAACAGCACGGCCGCCACGCGGCGGTCGAGCGCGTAGCGCGCCACGACGTCCCTGGCGAACTCGTAATCGGCGCGGTCCTGGATGACGAACTTCACCTGGTCGCGGACCCCCAGCTTCTCCAGGTTGGGCCAGTGGTTCTTCGCCGACTCGCCGCTCGCCGGGCACTTCACGTCGAGGATCTTCACGATCTCGGGCGGCACGCGGGCCACGCTGAGGTGCCCGCCGGTCTCGAGGAGCACGGTCCGGCCCTCGTCCACCAGGCGCGCCATCAGGGGATAGACATCCTCCTGCAGCAGCGGCTCGCCGCCCGTGATCTCGACGAGCGGGCAGGGGTAGGCGACGACGGCCTGCACCACGTCCTCGATTGTCATCTTCCGGCCCTCGACGAAGGCGTAGGGTGTGTCGCACCAGGCGCAGCGCAGGTCGCACGCCGTCAGGCGCACGAACACGCAGGGCCGGCCGGCAAGGGTCGATTCGCCCTGAATCGAGTGGAAAATCTCGTTGATCGTCAGCATGCCGGCACCCGGCCGGGAAGCGCCCGGCGACCCCCCCGCCGGCGAATTGAAAACGAGCATTATACCAGTAGAATGAGGGGGCTCTTCCGACACCCCGACGCGTGGTCCGTCACCGGAGGAAGGACGACACGATGAGCCGGCCCGTCTTCTACTGGAAGCCCACTTGAACGACCTGCCGCAACGCCAGAAGGTTTCTGGACGAGATCGGCGTGGACGTCGACGAGCGCGACATCAACAAGACCCCCCCGCCGCGCGAGTTTCTCGAGCGGCACGTGGACGCGGCGCGGTTCCTGGAGTTCGTGAGCACGCGCAGCCCGGTATTCAAGACCCGGCCCCTGCCGCGGTCGAAGAAGGAAGCCATCGCTCTGATGCTCGAGCAGCCGAACCTGATCCGCCGGCCGGTGCTCGTCACGGGGCGCCGGGTGCTCTTCGGCTTCGACAAGGTCGCGTACGCGAAGCTGAAGTGACGGCGACAGCTGAAAGGACGCCGTGATCCTGGATCCAGCGGCGGACGTGCGCGTGGGCACCTCCGGGTGGAGCTACCCGAACGACCCCGGCGCGTGGACGGGCGTCTTCTACCCGCGGCCCGGGCGGGGCCGCGCCAGATCGGACGAGCTGACGTACTACGCGGCACGCTTCGACACGGTCGAGGTGAACTCGTCCTTCTACCGCACGCCCACCCCCGAGACGACCCGCCGCTGGGCGGCCCGCACGCCGCCGGGCTTCGAGTTCTGTCTCAAGCTGTACCAGAAGTTCACCCACCCGGACATGTACGAGCGGACCACCGGGCTCGATCCGTACGCGCTGGGCCAGGCCGACATCGACGCGTTCCGCGCTGCCCTCGACCCGATCGCGAGCGCGGGCAAGCTCGGCGCGCTGCTGGCGCAATTCCCGCCCAGCTTCCACGCCGCGAAGGTCGCACAGGACTACGTGAGCTGGCTGCTGGACGCGTTCGCCGACTACCCGATGGCCGTCGAGCTGCGCCACCGGAGCTGGTCGGACGAGGCCGCGTCGACCCTCGCGCTGCTCGGGGCGCGCGGCGCGGCGTGGGTGCAGATCGACGAGCCGAAGTTCCGCTTCTCGATTCGGCAGGACTTCCAGCCGAACGTGCCGGGCGTCTACTACATGCGCCTGCACGGCCGGAACGCGGCGAAATGGTGGGAGCGCGGCCACCCGGCCGAGCGCTACGACTATCTGTATTCGGCGGCAGAACTCGCGCCGGTGGCCGCGGCGGTCGCCGAGGCCAGCCGCGCGGCGCACAAGCTCCGCGTGTACATGAACAACCACTTCGAGGCGAAGGCGGTGGCCAACGCCGTGATCCTCAAGCACCAGCTCGGCCAGCCCGCGCCCGGCGAGTACCCGCCCGAGTTCGTCCGGCGCTATCCGGAGGTGGCCGATTTCGTGACCGTCAGTTCCCGGTCCCCGCTTTTACCGTGATGTTCTTCAGGACGTCGCCGAACTCGAGCTTCTCCACCACGTCCATGCCCGAGATCACCTGGCCCCACACGGTGTACTTACCGTCGAGCGCGGGCGCGTTGCGCAGCATGACGTAGAACTGGCTGTCGGCCTTCGTCGCGTCGCCGCCGGCGTACGCGATGCCGACGGCGCCCTTCTTGTGCAGGTGCAGCTTCGAGAACTCGGCCACGCCGATCGGCGTGCCGCTGCCCGACGCCGAGCCCTTGCCCCAGTTCTCCTCCTTCGTCCGGTCGCGGGTCTGCGGGTCACCGACCTGCACCACGAAGTTCTTCTCCACGCGGTGGAAGCGCAGCCCGCGGTAGAAGTTCTTCTTCACGAGCGCCAGGATGTGCTCTACCGTCTTGGGCGCCTCCTCGGGGAAGGTCTGGATCTCGAAGGTCCCCTTGACGGTTTCCACGACGAGCACCGGGCCGGCCTTCCCCTGGGCCGTCGCGCCCGGCGGCGCCAGCGCGACCACCGCCGGGACGATCAGCAGCCCCAGCACGTACCGACGAAGAGCTGATCCCTGCATGGTTCCACCTCCTTGGCCACCACGGGATAATGACGGCGGGCCACCCGGCTGATTATAGGACCTGTGCCGCCTTCGCGCGACCGACCCGCGTCACCCCCATGCGCGGGCACAGGTCGGCGAGCACGCACGTGCCGCACAGCGGGTACACCGGGCGGCACACGTTCTGGCCCCAGGTGACGAGATACCGGTTGACGAGCGGCCACCAGCGCCGCGCCACCGCCCGGTAGAGCGCCTGCTCGGTCTCGTCGGGCGTCTTCGTGCGCACCCAGCCGAGGCGGTTCGAGATGCGGTGCACGTGCGTGTCGACGCAGATGTTCTCGTCGCTGCCGTGCGCCTCGATCAGCACCAGGTTGGCCGTCTTCCGCCCCACGCCCGGCAGCGTCAGCAGCGCCTCCATCGTCTCCGGCACCTTCCCGCCGTGGCGGGCGACCAGCTGGCGGCAGGTCTCGCGCACGTGCTCGGCCTTGTTGCGGTAGAAGCTGACCGGGTAGATCAGCATCTCGATCCGCCGCTCGGTGAGCGCGGCCATCGCGCGCGGCGTGCCGGCCACGCGGAAGAGCCGCGTCGACGCCTCGTGCGTCACCTGGTCGCGCGTCTGGGCCGAGAGCATCGTCGCGATGAGGACGTGGAACGGGTTGCCGCGCTGTTCCTTCGAGATCTTCTCGACCGCCGGCTCGTCGAGGCCGTCGATGGCTTTGGCCAACCGGCGCATGACCGTGGCGACGCGTCTGGGAGAGTGGGGCATGGGCGTCGGGTCTGCGGGCTACGGGCTCGGGACGGGCGTGATCGGAGGCCGTCCGTTCAGGACGGCCAGGACGTTGCGCACCGCCAGATCGGCCATCGCCGTGCGGGTCTCGATCGTGCCGCTCCCCATGTGCGGCGCGAGGACGACGTTCTCGAGCGCGACGAGCGCCGGATGCACGGCGGGCTCGCGCTCGTAGACGTCGAGCGCGGCGGCGGCAATCAACCGCTCCTCGAGCGCCCACGCCAGCGCCGCCTCGTCGACGACCGGCCCGCGCGACGTGTTGACGAGGATGGCCGTCCGGCGCATGCGCGCGAGGGCGCGGCGGTCGATCAAGTGGCGCGTCTCGGGCGTGAGCGGCACGTGCAGCGACACGACGTCGGAGCCCACCAGCAGCTCGTCGAGCGACACCCGCGCGGCCCCGTCCACCTGCGGCGCCGGGTGGTCACCCGCCTCCGCGTAGACGACGCGCATCCCGAACGCGGGCGCCCGGGCGGCCACCGCGCGGCCGATGCGCCCCATGCCGACGATGCCGAGCTGCTTGCCGGCGAGCTCGGTGCCCAGCATGAAGTCGAGCGCCCAGCCCGTCCACGCGCCGCGGCGCAGCAGGCGCTCCCCTTCGGGAATGCGCCGGGCGGCCGCGAGGATGAGCGCCCACGTGCATTCCGCGGTGGCCTCGGTCAGGACGTCCGGCGTGTTGGTCACGACGATGCCGCGCTCGCGCGCCGCCGCCACATCGATGTTGTCGTAGCCCACGGCGATGTTGGCCACGACCTTCAGATCGCGCCCGGCGTCGAGCACCGCGCGGTCGATCCGCTCGGTGAGCAGGCAGATGAGCGCCAGTTTGCCGGGCAGGCGGGCCATGAGCCGCTCGCGCGTCACCGGCCGCTCGTCGAGGCGCTCGACGTCGCACGCCTCGTCGAGGGCGCGCGCGGGACCGGATGGAATGCGGTAGGTGAGGAGAACCGGGAACTTCATGGGCCGTCGAACGGCGGGGCCGTCAGAACCCGCGGGATCGGCAGTAGTCACAGTGGCTGCAGGCGACCGCCGGCTCGATGACGCAGGGGCCGCCGGCCTCGTCGCCGCGCGCGATCACGAAGAGCGCGTAGCTCGGATGATCGGCGCACGACGCGGCCCGCGTGGGCACGGGCGCCTCGGCCAGGTGCCGCCTCACCGCCTCCCGCACGATCGCGCGCAGCTCGGACTCTCGCATGTTGACTGGCTTGGGGCCTGGGGCTTGGGGCTTGGGGCCTGACCGCCGACCCCTGCCCCCTGACCCTTGACCGCTATTCCCCGGCCTCCGTCAGCGCCACCTCGTCGACGATGCCGACGATGGCGGCCTCCATCGGCGCGCCCGGGCGGCCGATGGCCTGGCCGGCCGAGCGGCCCTCGAGCACGACCAGCACCTTCTCGCCGACACCGGCGCCGACCGAGTCGACGGCCAGGACGACCGGACCGGCCGGCTGGTCGTCGAGTCTCCGCGGCTCGACCAGCAGCAGCTTGGCGCTGTCGAACTGGCGGTTCTTCTTGGTGGCGACGACCGTACCCACGACGACGCCCAGCTGCATCGGCCTTCCTTTACGGGCCGGGCTGACCACCTCCGCCAAGGCTACGGTGGTCCGCCGTAGCTTCAGCGAAGGCGGAAGCCCGGCGCTACGTACGATCCTGAGCCCTGAGCCGTGAGCCCTGAGCCGTTATCCGACGTCCCAGTGATCCACAATTCCGACGATGGTGGCGTCGGCGGCGACCTCGACGGGCAGGAACGGGAACGAGGCCTCGCGACCGCGGACGAAGAATACGGTCTCGCCGACGCCGGCGCCCACCGAGTCGAAGGCCACGAGCGTCCGGCCCACCGGCCGTGCGTCGGCGGCGATCGGCTGCAGCACGAGCAGGGCGATACCGTCGAAGGCCGGCTCCTTCCGCGTCGCAACGACGTCGCCGATGACTTTGGCAAGCTGCATACTGGGATCAGTGGCCGGGTGCCGGAGGTCTGAGGCCGGAAAAGCCGGCGTGACGGCGCGATCCGCCTGGCCTCCGACCTCTGGCTCCAGGCCTCTAGTCCTCCGCGATTTCCACCGCGTCGACGATGCCGACAACGGCGGCATCCACGGGGCAGTCCTTCAGTCCGGTCGCCATGCGCGCCGAGCTGCCGCTCACGACGAGCACGGTCTCGCCGACGCCGGCGTCCACGGTGTCCACGGCGACGACGTAGCCGCTCTCGCCCTTGCCGCGGGGCGAGATGGCGCGCGCGACGAGCAGCTTGCGGCCGACCAGCCGCTCGTCCTTGCGCGTGGCCACGACGGTGCCGACGATTCTGGCGAGGATCATGGTGCGTGGCCTGCGGCCGCGGGCGCGACCACGGCGGCCGGCCGGCGGCGGGCCGCTAGCCCTTCGCCTGCGTCGTCTTGCCGATGGGCAGGACGTCCTCGAGGTTGGCGTGCGGGCGCGGGATGACGTGCACCGACACGAGCTCGCCCACGCGGCGGGCGGCGGCGGCGCCGGCGTCGGTGGCGGCCTTCACCGCCGCCACGTCCCCGCGGACGATGGCGGTGACGTACCCCGCCCCGATCTTCTCCCAGCCGACCAGCGTGACCTTGGCCGCCTTGACCATGGCGTCCGCCGCCTCGATCATCGCGACCAGGCCCTTGGTCTCGACCATGCCGAGCGCCTCGCCCATGCTGTGCCTCCCTGAAAACCGCCGGGGGCCCGTCACGGCCCCGTCTGCGCGTGCGGAACAGGGCGTATGTTAGCGCATGGACGGCATTACAGGCCAGCGTGTACACTAGACCGTCAATCCGAGGGAGAATCGCGCACATGGCCGACACCGACAACCTGAAGGACACCAAGGACTACTATCTCGACGTGCCGGCGAAGGGCGGGAGCTTCCACGTCAAGGGCGCGTCGGCGCTCGACTGGGGCATGCAGAACCGGCTCGCCCGCGTGTTCAGGCCCGGCTCGGGTCGGACGGTGATGCTCGCGATCGACCACGGCTACTTCCAGGGCCCGACGGCGGGCCTCGAGCGGGTGGACGTGACGATCGTCCCGCTGCTCGCGCACGCCGACGCGCTGATGTGCACGCGCGGCATTCTCCGCACCACCATTCCGGCCGCGTTCGCGAACGGCGTCGTGCTGCGCGCGAGCGGCGGCCCGAGCATCCTGAAGGAGCTGTCGAACGAGCAGATCGCCGTGGACATCGAGGACGCGACGCGGCTGAACGTCTCGGCGGTCGCCGTGCAGGTGTTCGTCGGGGGCGAGTTCGAGACGCAGTCGATCCACAACCTGACGCGTCTGGTGGACGCGGGCCTGCGCCACGGCGTGCCGGTGATGGGCGTGACGGCCGTCGGCAAGGACATGGTGCGCGACGCGCGCTACTTCCGGCTGGCCACCCGGATCTGCGCCGAGCTCGGCGCGCAGTTCGTGAAGACCTACTACGTGGCCGAGGACTTCGAGACGGTCACCGCCTCCTGCCCCGTGCCGATCGTGATGGCGGGCGGCAAGAAGCTGCCGGAGCTCGACGCGCTCACGATGGCGTACCGCGCCGTCTCGGAGGGCGCCGCGGGCGTGGACATGGGACGCAACATCTTCCAGTCCGACGCGCCGGCGGCGATGATCCAGGCGGTCGGCAGGGTCGTGCACGAGCGGATGAAGCCCGAGCAGGCCTACGACCTCTACCAGACGCTCAAGCGCGAGAAGGTCGGCGTTGGCGCCTAGCGATACCCTGTCGATTCTCGCAGGACTCGCGCCCACGCTGAGCGTGGGCATCCTCACGGCGGATCTGCTCGCGCTCGGGTCCGAGCTCGCCGTGCTCGAGCGCGCCGGCGTGGGCGTCGCGCACGTGGACGTGATGGACGGCTGCTTCTGCCCCATGATGACCGTGGGACCGCCCATCGTCCGGGCGATGAAGACGCCGATGCTCAAGGACGTGCACCTGATGATCGACGAGCCGCTCTCGAAGGTGGGCGACTTCGTCGCCGCCGGCGCCGACATCGTCACGGTGCACGTCGAGTCGTCGGCGCACGTGCACCGCGTGCTGCAGCAGCTCGGCGCCCTGACCAACGCCAACAACCCCGCGCGCGGCATCGTGCGCGGCGTGGCGCTCAACCCGGGCACGCCGGTCGAGGCGATCGAGCCCCTCCTCGACCAGGCCGAGCTGGTCCTGCTGCTGGCCGTCAACCCCGGCTGGGGCGGCCAGCGCTTCATTCCCGCCACGCTCGACCGCCTCGCGCGGGTGAAGGAGATCGTGGCGCGCGCCGCGCGGCGCATCCTCGTCGCCGTCGACGGCGGCATCACCCGCCAGAACGTGGCCGAGGTGGCCCGCGCCGGCGCGGACCTCATCGTGACCGGCAGCGCGGTGTTCGACGGCAAGGCCGCCGCCGCCAACGCCGCCGCCATGCTCCAGGCGGTCAAGGCCCGCTGACAGCCATGCGTTCCCGATGGTCCGACGACGACGCCTCACGGTGCCTCGACGCGTACGCCGCACCGTGGGGTGAGCCCCTCGCGCTCCGAACCTACACCAGCCGCCTGCTGGGCGCCGAGCCCGACCTCGTCCTGCACGGCGGCGGCAACACGTCGGTCAAGGGCGAGGTGACCAACGCCTTCGGCGAGCGGGTGCCCGCCCTGTTCGTCAAGGCCTCCGGGCGCGACCTGGCCGCCATCGAGCCCGACGACCACCCGGCCGTGGACCTCGAGTACCTCCGGAAGCTGCGTGCGCTCGCCGATCTCTCCGACGAGACGATGGCGAACGAGCTGCGCACGCACCTGTTCGACCACCGCAGCCCGACGCCGTCGCTCGAGACGCTGGTCCACGCGTTCCTGCCCCACACGTTCGTGGACCACACCCACGCCGATGCGATCCTCACCCTGACCAACCAGGTGAACGGGGCGGCCCACGTGCGCGAGGCGCTGGGCGAGGGTGTGATCCTGCTCGACTACGTGGCGCCGGGCTTCCCGCTCGCGCGCGCGGCGGCCGACGCCTTCGACGCGCAACCCGAGAGCCGCGCCATGGTGTGGATGCGCCACGGCATCGTGACCTGGGGCGCGACCGCGCGTGAGGCCTACGAGACCATGATCGAGCTCGTGACACGCGCCGAGGAGTACGCGGCCACCAAGGCGTCGCGGGCGCTGCGGGTCGACGCGCCCACGCCGCCGGAGGTCGCCGCCGCGCGCCTCGTCCGCGTGGCGCCCATCGTCCGCGGCCTGCTGACGGCGAAAGACGAGGCGGCGGGCACGCGGCGGCCCGTGATCGTGCAGGCGCTGACCGACGCGGACACGCTCAACGTCGTGGACTCCAAGGACGGGCGGGCGCTGGCGCTGACGCCGCCGCTGACCGCGGATCACCTCATCCGCACCAAGCCGCTGCCCCTGTGGGCGGCCGACCTCGACTACGACGATCCGAAGACGCTGGCGCAGCAGCTCGCGGCGGCGATCGCGGACTACGCCGGGCAGTACCAGGCGTACGTGGCCAAGCACCGCGCGAGCCTGCCGGACCTCGAGGAGGCGTACGACCCGCTGCCGCGCGTGCTCCTGATGCCGGGCCTGGGCGCGCTCTGCGCGGGTCCGGACGTCCAGGCCTCGACGATCGCCCGCGACATCACCGCGCACACGCTCGCGGTGAAGGAGCGCGTGGCCGCCATGGGCGGGTACCTCGGCCTGGCCGAGCGCGACCTCTTCAAGATGGAGCACCGCGCCTTCCAGCAGGCGAAGCTGAAGGACGCGCGCGAGCCGCTGGCCGGACACGTGGCGCTCGTCACCGGCGCCGCCGGCGCGATCGGCGCGGGCATCTGCCAGGCGCTCCTCGAGCACGGGTGCCACGTGGCGGTGACCGATCTTCCGGGCGAGCGCCTCGATTCGATGGCGGCCGAGCTCGGCGCCGCTTTCGGCCCGCGGGTGACGGGCGTCGCGCTCGACGTGACCGACCCCGCGTCGGTCGCCGAGGCCTTCGGCGCCGTCATCCGGACCTGGGGCGGCCTCGACCTCGTCGTCGTCAACGCCGGCATCGGCCTCGTCTCATCGCTGGCCGAGATGGACCTCGAGACGTTCCGCAAGCTGGAGCGGGTGAACGTGGAGGGCACCCTCACGGTGCTCGCCGAGGCGGCGCGCCACTTCGCCCTCCAGGCCTCGGGCGGCGACATCGTCCTGGTGTCCACGAAGAACGTGTTCGCGCCGGGCGCGCGCTTCGGCGCCTATAGCGCCACGAAGGCCGCGTCGCACCAGCTCGCGCGCATCGCGAGCCTCGAGCTGGCGGAGCTGGGCGTGCGGGTGAACATGGTGTCGCCCGACGCCGTGTTCTCGCACGGCGCGCGCCGGTCCGGGCTCTGGGCCGAGGTGGGCCCGGACCGGATGAAGGCGCGCGGCCTCGACGAGAAGGGGCTCGAGGAGTACTACCGCACCCGCAACCTGCTCAAGGCGCGGGTGACGGCCGCGCACGTGGCCAACGCCGTGCTGTTCTTCGCGACGCGACAGACGCCGACGACGGGCGCGACGATTCCCGTCGACGGCGGGCTGCCCGACGCCACGCCGCGGTAGGAGCGGTCAGGGGTCAGACGGCAGCAGTCAGGGAGAACATCCATGCCGACACGCCTCGGGCATCGCGCTCGGCGCGGCGCGCTTCCCTTCCTCCTCGCCTGGCTCGTCGCGGCCGCCAGCACGGCCCAGACGCTCGACCCCATCGTCTACACCGTGAGCGCGCCGGCGCCGGCGACACACATCGCCGAGGTGGAAGCCGTGGTGCCGACCGGCGGGAAGACGTCGATCGATCTGATGATGCCGGTGTGGTCGCCCGGTTTCTACCGGGTGGAGAACTACGCAAGCAACGTCCACGACGTTGCAGCACACGCGCCCGACGGAGAGGGGCTGGCCGTCGCGCAGCCGCGGCCGAACCGCTGGCGCGTCCGGACCGGCGGACGTTCGTCCATCGTCCTGACCTACGCGGTGACGTGCGACCGGGCGTTCGTCACGGCGAACTGGGTGGGCGAGGACCTGGCCGTGCTGAACGGGGCGCCGACCTTCATCACGTTCGTCGAGCACGCGAAGCGGCCGCACGACGTGCGGCTGGAGCCGGCACCACGCTGGGCTCGGGTGATGACGTCGCTCGATCCGGCCCCAGACGGCCGGCCGAACCACTTCCGCGCGACCGACTACGACGAGCTGGTGGATTCGCCAATCGTGGCCGGCGCGCTGTCGGTCCACGAGTTCACCGTGGCGGGCAGGCCGCATTATCTCGTGGACGCCGGTGAGGTCGGACCGTTCGACGGCGCGCGCGCGGCGCGTGACCTGCAGCAGATCGTCGAAGAGACCGCTCGCTTCTGGGGCTTTCTGCCGTACAAGCGATACGTGTTCCTCAACGTGTTCCGCCGGGGCGGCGGCGGGCTCGAGCACCTGAACTCCACGCTCCTCACCTCGAACGCCGAGCGGCTGGAGACGCCGAAGGCCTACCTCGGGTGGTTGGGATTCGTGAGCCACGAGTACTTCCACGCGTTCAACGTGAAGCGCCTGCGCCCCGTGGAGCTCGGTCCGTTCGACTACGAGCACCCGCCGACGACGAGCAGCCTGTGGATTTCCGAAGGCCTCACGAGCTACTTCGGCGAGCTGATCGTCACCCGGTCGGGCCTCGGCACGTCGGCGGACTTCCTCGCGGCCCTGTCGGGGCACATCCGCCAGTTGCAGAGCTCGCCGGGACGGCTGCGCCAGACGCTGAACGAGTCGTCGCTCGACGTGTGGAGCCAGGGCAACTCCGGCGTGGGACAGGACCCGAAGACGACGGTGAGCTACTACGTGAAGGGGCCGGTCGTCGGTTTCCTGCTCGACGCGCGGATCCGACGGGCCACCGCGGGACGGAGGGGCCTCGACGACGTGATGCGCCTGACGTACGAGCGGTACGCGGGTGCGCACGGCTTCACGCCGGACCAATTCCGGAAGACCGCTGAGGAGGTGGCCGGCACGGACCTGGGCGTGTTCTTCGCGCGCGCGCTGGCCTCGACCGAGGAGCTGGACTACTCGGAGGCGATCGACTGGTTCGGCCTCCGCTTCGCGTCGTCGGACGACCCTGCCGCGGCCTGGACGCTCGAGGTCCGTCCAGACGCCACGCCCGCGCAGCGGGCGCACCTCTCGGCGCTCGTCGGCTCCGCCAGGGCCGGCTGAAGCCGGCCCCCACACGGGCCCAGGGCTCAGGGCCTTGGCTCGCCGAAGCGGACCTAGGATGTGCGGGCCCGCGAAGGCGGCTCAGGGCTCAGGGCGGCGATCGCGCATCAGCGCGTCCACGTACTCCCGATCCTCTTCGAGGTGCCGCGCGAGGTCGTCGGCGGTCGGCGCGTGCGCGGCGCGATCGCGCCAGAACGCCTTCAGGGCGGCGTCGATGGCCGGGCAATCAATCGCGTCGCGGTCGGTCTCGCGCCGCCAGGAGAGGTACGCGACGATGGCCGCGGCCTCCTCCCGCGTGAAGACCGCGAGGCGCCGGCGCGCGACGTCGGCGAACGTGATGGCGCCGTAGCGCCGCGGGTTCACGAGCACGGACGCGCCGAACCGGCGCACGAAGACCCGGCCGCCGGCGCCCGTCTCCACCGAGCCGTCGTGGAAGCCGTGCGTCAGGTGGAACACCGGGTCGGCCGTCTTCAGCTTCCCCTCCAGATCGGCGACCAGGTAGGCGGGCAGGAAGAAGCGGAAGCCCGCTTCCGAGAGGAGGTTCGGCGCGTCGTAGTGCGCGTCGAGCGTGGCCGCCTCGATCGCCTGCCAGTCGCGCTGGCCGACCAGGCCGGCGATCTCCTCGAGCGACCCGCCTTCCCACGGTGCCGCCAGGAAGGCGTCGCCCGGGTACGGGGTGTCGCCGAACGCGCGGCGAATCTCCTCGATGACGACCTGCGGGGTGATCATGGCGCTACTTCTGCGGCTCGGCCGGATCGCCGGTGATCTGCCAGAACTCGGATGTCAGGCCCAGGCGCGCAAAGATGGCCCCGGCCGCTGCCGCCGTGCGCCTGCGGTAGCTGGGCAGCATGCAGTCGTCGTACCAGGCCTTCGACAGCTCCCACAGCCGGTCGATCGACAGCACCTCTCGACCGCACGTACTTGCGGGCTACCGGCTCACGGTCGCCCGCTCCCATTGCTTCGCCTCGGACACCTTCTCCATCGCCTGCGCGCTCGCGAAGAACCTGGTCAGGCCGCACCCTTTGCAGACGACGATCCGGAACCTCGCCGAGGTCAGAAAGCCGCCGAGGCCCGGCAGGTAGTTCGGCGCGTGGCCACCACCGGCGCTCACCAGCTTGCTGCGGTACAGGTTCTCGCTTCCGCAATTGGGACAAGGGGCGATGCGGGTATCCACCTTCTCTCTCCCTTCACCGAGGGCGCGCTCGCTGCCGCCCAGTCAGGCGCGCCGGGCCTCTGAGACGTAGCGGTCGCGGCACCGCTCGGAGCAGAAGAACTGGCGCGCGGCCCCGGTGCCGAGGGTGACCGCGCGGGTGGGCACGACGAACGTGCCGCACACGGGGTCGCGGACGAGGGGCACGGTCTTGTCGGTCCCGTTTCGGGCGCCGCCGGGAACGCGGGCGTAGCCCGCACCCTCGAGGAAGCCGCGGACGAGCCGGCCGATCGCGCGGAAGAGCAGGCCGAACAGCAGCAGGATGAGCAGCCAGCGAATCAGCATGCGGGCCGCCTCGCGCGGGTGTGCATGGACGTCCTAGCGTGGGGCTCCGCCCCACACCCCGGCTCGGTCGCGTGTCAGGCGCCCGGCGCGCCGCCGACGCCGGGGTGCGCCGACTTGAGGCCGTCGAGCGCCTGCTTGGCGGCCCGTCCCTCGGGGCTGTCGGGCGCAAGCTGGATGACCTTCTCCCAGGCCTGGGCCGCGCCGGCCAGGTCCTGCTTCCCGAACGCCCGCACGATCCCCATGTTGAGGATGGTCTTCACGTGGTTCGGGTCGATCGACAGCGAGTGTTCGAACTGCTGGATCGCGCGGTCGGGCTGGTTGACGTAGTAGTAGGCCACGCCCAGGTCGGTGCTGGCGTTCACGTTCTTCGGGTCGATCTGGAGCGCCTCCTGGTACCACTTGATGGCGTCGGTGTAGCGCTCCGCGTCGAAGTACGCGTTGCCGAGCTCGATGCGCGCGGTCGCGTCGCCCGGGTTGGCGCTGGTTTGCGCCTCGAGCGACCGGACCTTGGTCTCGTCGAGCGGCGTGGCCGTGCCGGGCGTGCTCGTGGCGGCGGCTGGCGTCTGGGCCACCGGCGCGGTCACCACGCCGGGCATGCCCGGCGGGTGCTGCAAGGTCCCGAGAATCCAGCCCACGAGCAGGCCGAAGAACGCTCCGGACACGGCGAACACGACGGCATCGCGCTTCATTGAGATGAGGATACCAGCCCGGTCGGCCGGCCACAAGCAGCGGTCAGCGGTCGGCCGGCAGGGGTCAGAACGGCATCCTGCTACGGCTGCTGCGTGACAGCGTCGCAGGCTCTACCTGACCGCTGACCACTGACCACTCTTCCTGACCCCTGACCGCTGACCGCTGCCCCCTGCCCGCCTCACCGGCGGATGAGGTGCGCCATGTCGCGGACGGCGCGGTCGAGGCCGACGAGCGCGGCCCGCGCCACGATGCTGTGGCCGATGTTGGCCTCCACGATCTCGGGGATCGCCGCAATGGGGCCGACGTTGAAGTAGTCGAGGCCGTGGCCGGCCAGCACCTCGAGGCCGTGCCGGCTCGCCATGCGCGCGGCGTCGGCGATGCGCGCGAGCATCGCGGCACGCGCCTCGCCCGACGCCTCGGCGTAGGGACCGGTGTTGATCTCGACGGCGTCGGCGCCGACGGCGCGCGCGGCCTTCACCTGGTCGAGATCGGCGTCGATGAAGATGCTGATCTTGATGCCCGCCTCGTGCGGCTGCTTCACGAACTCCCGGATGGCGGCGGCGTTGAGCGCCACGTCGAGCCCGCCCTCGGTCGTGAGCTCCTGCGGACGCTCGGGCACGAGGGTGACCTGGTCGGGACGGATCTGCAGCGCGATGCGCGCCATCTCGCCCGTCGCGGCCATCTCGATGTTGAGCCGGGTCGCGATCGTCTGGCGCAGCAGCTCCAAGTCGCGCTCCTTGATGTGGCGCCGGTCGCCGCGCAAGTGCACCGTGATCCCCTCGGCGCCCGCCCGCTCGGCGAGCAGCGCCGCGGCCACCGGCTCGGGCTGACGACCCTTGCGCGCCTCGCGGAGGGTGGCGATGTGATCGATGTTGACGGCCAGTCGCATGGCGTTCACCCCAGTTCGGCGGTCACCTGCCGGGCCAGGTCGTCGGCCCAGCGCTGGATGTCCTGCTGGTCCTTCCCCTCGATCATGATGCGCAGGAGCGGCTCGGTGCCGGAGTAGCGCACGAGCAGGCGGCCGCGGCCGTCGAGCGCGGCCGCCACCGCCGCCATCGCCCGCGCGACGCCGGGCACGGTGTCGAGCGCCGGCTTGCGCGCGACCCGCACGTTGACCAGCACCTGCGGGTAGGCGACGAAGTCGCCCGCCAGCTCGTCGAGCTCGCACCCCGTGTCGGCCATCACCCGGAGCACCTGCAGCGCGGTCAGCAGCCCGTCGCCCGTCGGCAGGTGTTCGGCGAAGATCACGTGGCCCGACTGTTCGCCGCCGAGCGCGGCGCCGTGCGCGATCATGGCCTCCGCCACGTACTTGTCGCCGACCGGGCAGCGCGCGAGCGCGATCCCGGCATCCCGCAGCCCGATCTCGAGGCCGATGTTGCTCATCACCGTGGCGACGACGACGTCGCCGGGCAGCCGGCCGAGGGCCTTGAGGTGCTTCGCGCAGAACAGCATGACGGCGTCGCCGTCCACGACGCGGCCGGCGCGGTCCACGAAGATCGCGCGGTCGCCGTCGCCGTCGAAGGCCACGCCGAGCCGGTGCCCGCCGGCGACCACGGCCTCGGCGAGCGGCCGGGGACAGGTGGACCCGCAGCGGAGGTTGATGTTGCGGCCGTCGGGGTGGGCGTGCAACACGGCGACGTCGAACCCGAGTTCGCGGAAGAGGCGCGGCGCCACGAGGGACGTGGCGCCGTTGGCCGTGTCGACGGCCAGGCGGAGCGCGCCGAGGCGGCCGGGCTCGGGCAGCGCCTCGCGCACGTGCGTCAGGTACGCACCCGCATAGTCGCCCGGCTCGGACGCCGCCGCCGGCTGCGGCGCGGGAGCGAACGCCGGGTCGGCCACGAGCGTCTCGATCGCCCGCTCCTCGTCCTCCGACAGCTTGTCGCCCCGGCCCGAGAACACCTTGACGCCGTTGTCCTCGAACGGGTTGTGCGAGGCCGAGATGACGACGCCCGCGTCGAAGCCGAACGCGCGGGTCACGTAGGCGACGGCCGGCGTGGGCAGCACGCCCGCGCTCGTGAGCGTCGCCCCCTCGGTCGCGGCCCCGCCGGCGAGCGCCGCCTCGATCCAGCCGCCCGACTCGCGCGTGTCGCGGCCGACGACCAGCCGCGGCGCGCGGCCGCCCGCCGACAGCACGCGCGCGAGCGCGGCGCCCAGACGGGTGAGCGTCGGCGCGTCCAGCGGAGGACGACCGGCCTTCCCGCGGACGCCGTCGGTGCCGAACAGATGAGGGCTCATTGGGGCCGGATGCGCACGGTCGCGGTCGCCGGATCGATGCCGCTGACGCCGAAATCGGTGGGCGGATCGACGCGGACGGCCAGATTGTACTGGCCCGGGCCGAGGCCGGCAAGATCGACGAACGCGGTCACGCTGCCCGTGCCGAGCCCGCTCAGGACCTCGCGGCGGCCGCGCGCGCTCACCGTCACCGTCCCCGGCGCCACCTCCGCGCGCAGGCCGTGCCCCAGGTTGCGGAGCTCGACCGGGACGTCGAGCAGGTCGCGCGTCACCGGCGCGGGCAGCACCTGCACGGTGACCGTCGCGTTCTGCGAGGCCGCCAGCCGCAGCGCGGCGTCCATCACGCCGACGGTCACCACGTCGGTCACCGTGCTCGTCGCGCCGTCCACCGACACGGGCTCGGTCGTCGCCTGGCGGAGCTGCTGCAGCCGGCTCTCGGGGCCCACGACCTTCACCGTGGCCGGCACGGCCGACACGTCCCCCACCACGAACCCGGGCGCCGGCGTGCCGTCGACCGCCGGGACCACCGGCACCTCGCGCTCGGCCGATCGCTCGAGGTCCAGCGCCAGCGTGGAGGGCACGACCTGCGTCACCTCCACGCCGAACGGCGCGCGCACCTGATCGGTCCGCAGGTGGAAGAGCCGCGACCCGGGCCGCGCGCCGAGCAGGTCGAGCACCGCCACCACCTCGCCCGGCTGGAGGCGGCTGAGCAGGCCCGACGTGCCGCGCACGCGCACGTCCACGGCGGTGGGGGTGTCGCCGAGAATCTCGAGCTTCGGCGGGATGTTCTGGAACTCGAGCGGCACGCGCAGGCTGCGCTCGACCACGTGCTCGCCGAGCACGGTCAGCCACAGCAGCGTCGCCAGGCCGACCGCCAGCAGCTTCAGCCCGAGGTTCTTGAAGGGATGGTACGCCATGCTACAGCTCGTGCACCGTCGCCGGCGCGGATCGCCGATGCGGTCGCCCGTACAGCAGCAGCCCCTCGAGCCGCGCCCGCAGCCGTTCGGCGTCCAGGTCGCGCTCCAGCCTGCCGTCGAGCGCGAGCGAGATATGACCGGTCTCCTCCGACACGACGAGGGCCACCGCGTCGCACTCCTCGGTGATGCCGACCGCGGCCCGATGGCGGCTGCCCAGGTCGCGCGCGAAGCGCGGCGCCACGGTGAGCGGCAGGAAGCAGGCCGCCGCGGCGACGCGTCCCTCCTGCACGATCACCGCCCCGTCGTGCAGCGGCGAGCCCGGCTGGAAGATCGTCACGAGCAGGTCGTAGGTGAGCGCGGCGTCGAGCGGGATGCCGCTCTCGATGTAGTTGCGCAGCCCGATCTCGCGCTCGACCACGATGATCGCCCCCGTCCGGTGGCCGGCCATCATCGTCGCCGCCACGACGACCTCCTCGATCGTCTCCTCGGCCCCTTCGGGCTTCGCGAAATAGCGGAAGAACGGCGCGCGGCCGAAGTGCGCGAGCGCGCGGCGGATGTCGGACTGGAAGATGACGATCGCCGCGAACACCACGTACACGAGGACGTTGCGAACCAGCCAGTTGACCGTCTGCAGCGGCGCGAGGCGGGAGATGTAGAACAGCAGGACCAGCAGGAACGACCCGAGCGCCATCTGAACGGCGCGCGTGCCCTTGATCAGCTTCAGGAACTCGTAGATGAGCACCGAGACGATCGCGATGTCGACGAGATCCCACCAGCCGAACGACGGGAGATTGCGCAGGCCCTCCATGTCCGAGGGCTAGATTACCCTACTTTCGCCCGTCCTGGCGGGCCGCCTCGGCCTCCCACGCCGCCCGGAGGCGATCGGCCACCCGCACGACGTCCGCCATCGCCCGCACGCCGTGCACCCGGACGATGTGCGCGCCGGCCAGGACGGCGGCGGTGACCGCAGCCGCCGTGCCCCACTCTCGTTCGGCCGGCGGCGGGTCGCCGAGCGCCTCGGCCAGGAAGGACTTGCGCGAGGGACCCACCAGGATCGGCCGGCCGAGCGCGGCGAGCCGCTCGAGCCCGGCGAGCGCGGCGTAGCTGTGGCCGGCGCGCTTCGCGAAGCCGAGACCGGGATCCACGACGATCCGCTCGCGC
>JAHECP010000282.1 GCA_024641665.1 Acidobacteriota bacterium | reverse complement strand
AAATACTCGCGTTGCGTCTCCGGTCCCACGTCCGTGCCCTCCCTCCTGACACGGGTTTTGGTAACACGAGTTTTGGCGCGACGTATCCCCCCTCGGTAACATTTTGCACGGCGCGATACGGCGGCTTGAGGGGCGGCAGGGAGTCTGTTATGATGCCGACCGTTCCCGCCGTCCGGCACGTGACGCATGTCCGCTGACTCCCCCGCCACGTCGACGCCGACCGATCACCTGATCGAGGAGTGTCTGCAGGGCAACCAGGCGGCCTGGGAGGCGATCGTCCGCCAGCACCGCCGGAAGGTGTTCAACCTCGCCTACAAGTTCGTCGGCAAGCACGACGAGGCGGAGGATCTGACCCAGGACATCTTCCTGAAGATCTTCAAGGCGCTCGCGACGTTCGACCGGCGCGCGAATTTCCAGACCTGGATCATCAGCATCAGCCGGAACCTCTGCATCGACCACTATCGCAGCGTGCGCAAGGAGCGGGAGACGATCGCGCGGGAGATCGACGCGGGCACGCTGACGCCGGCCTCCAAGGACGCCAGCCCGCTCAAGGCGCTCGAGCACCGGGACATGCGCGAGCTGCTGCGCAAGGCGCTCGAGCACCTGCCGCTGACCTTGCGGACGGCGGTCGTCATGCGCGATCTGCAGGAGCTGTCGTATCAGGAGATCGCCGACGCCCTGGGGCTGCCGGAGGGCACCGTGAAATCCCGCATCAATCGAGGCCGTCTCGAGCTGGCCCGGCAGGTCCGCCGGCTGCAGGCGAGCCAGGCCAGACCGACCGGGACGGGCGCGTCCCCCCCGGACGGCGATTCACCCAGCGGAGCATCCGAATGAATCTCGACACCGATCGCTCGCGAGGGATTCCGATCGTCCGCGTCAAGGAAGCGCGGCTCATCTATCCCCTCCTCTCGGAGTTCTCCACCACGGTCGTCGCGCTCATCGAGGGCGGCGAGCGGCGGGTCATCATCGACATGTCGACGGTGGGCTACGTCGACAGCGCGACCATCGGCTGCCTGATGGATCTCTACCGGCAGGCGGTGGCGGCCGGCGGCGCGCTCAAGCTGGCCGGCGTCCAGAAGCGCGTCGAGACGATGCTGACGATGACCGGCGCGCAGAACTTCATCGAGGTGCACGCGGACGAACAGAGCGCCGTCAAGAGCTTCGGAGGGTAGGCATGCGCACGATCAAGACGACCACGGGCGCGGAGATCCTGCTCGACGGCGACCTGCTCGCGGTGGTGGAGACGCTCTATCGCGAGGTCACCCTCAAGCGGGAGCTGCAGCGGACCTTCGAGGACATGGTCCGCGAGATCCAGCACCTGATCGAGCAGATGACCGACGAGGAGCGGCGGCAGTACCTGGGCGAGAGCCTGTTCCTGAACGTGGTGTCGTTCGAGAACGAGAAGCTCGGCGCCTACATGCGGAAGCTCACCAACAAGCCGTCCTGACCCGCCCGTACATGGCGAGGGCTGCGGCAACCCGCAGCCCTCCAACTTCCCGCCACGCGGCGCCCGCCGCGCCCGTCAGTTCGCCAGCCGCGCCGCGCTCCCGACCGGCACCGCCACCGGCACGTCCTCCACCGACGGCTCCACCGGCGCCTCGACCAGCTTCCAGGCGTCGGTCTCCGCGAGGATGCGCGCCGCGAACGCGGTGTGCAGCGCGTGGCCGCCCCGGTGCGCCACCACGTGGCCCACGATCGGGTGGCCGACGAGCGCCAGATCGCCGACGACGTCCAGGATCTTGTGACGCACGAACTCGTCGTCGAACCGGAGCGCGTTGTTCAGCACGCCCGTCTCGTTCAGCACGATCGCGTTCTCGAGCGAGCCGCCGAGCGCCAGGCCCCGCTGCCGCAGCGTCTCGACCTCCTTCAGGAAGCCGAACGTCCGCGCCGGCGCGATGTCCTCGACGAACGTCTCCTCGGTCAGCCGCACCGTGCGCGACTGATGACGCAGCATCGGGTGATCGAAGCTGATGCTGTAGGTCACCTTGAAGTGGTCCGACGGGTAGACGGCGATCCGCTTGTCGCCCTGCGACAGCGAGATCGGGCGCAGCACCTTCAGGTAGCGCCGCGGCGCCGCCAGCCGCTTCATGCCCGCCTCGTGAATGAGGTAGACGAACGGCGCGGCGCTGCCGTCCATGATCGGCACTTCCGGAGAGTCGAGCTCGACCGTCACGTTGTCGACGCTCAGGCTCGACAGCGCCGCCAGCAGGTGCTCGACGGTCTCGACCGATCCCTGCTCGCGGGCGAGCCCCGTGGCGTAGTGGATGCTGGCGAGGTTGGTGACGGTGGCCGCAATCTCGAGGCCGCCGAGATCCGACCGGCTGAATCGCACGCCGTGGTCGGCGACCGCCGGCTTCAAGGTCAGTTTGACCTTCCGCCCGGAGTGCAAGCCGATGCCGGCGCAGGGAATGGAACGACGAAGAGTCCGCTGAGCGCTCATGAAGGTCTCGCAGGCCGGAGCCGAGAGAGCATTAGCTCGCCAAGCAAACGGACTGCCACCACGGCAATATCAATACTAAGATCAATTGTCAGAGGAGTTTACGTATTGATATTGCGACTCGATGACCTGGTTGAGCGCCCCTGAATGTGGCAACAAAGACACATCCAAATCCCGCTGAACTGTGGCCATTGTACCACAATTGCCCAATTCGTCATGCGGCGATCCGGACGGCCGGATTACGAAAATCGCAGGTGCCGACCCGACTCGCTAGCGCCGCAGCACCGGCGTCAGCACCCGGCCGGTGAAGGACGCCGCCGAGCGAGCGACCTCCTCGGGCGTGCCGCACGCCACGATGGTGCCGCCGAGCTCGCCGCCTTCCGGCCCGAGGTCGATCAGGTGATCGGCCGACTTGATCACGTCGAGATTGTGCTCGATGACGACCACCGTGTTGCCCTGGTCCACCAGCTTGTTGAGGACGTCGAGCAGCTTCCGCGTATCCTCGAAGTGCAGGCCGGTCGTCGGCTCATCGAGGATGTACAGCGTGCGTCCGGTTCCGCGCCGCGACAGCTCCTTCGCCAGCTTGACCCGCTGCGCCTCGCCGCCGCTCAGCGTCGTCGCCGACTGGCCGAGCTCGATGTAGCCGAGGCCGACGTCCTGCAGCGTGCGGAGCTTGGTGGCGATGGGCGGGAAGTTCTCGAGCAGCGGCAGCGCCTGGTCCACCGTGAGGTCGAGCATGTCGGCGATCGACTTGCCGCGGTACTTGATCTCGAGCGTCTCGCGGTTGTAGCGGCGGCCCTTGCACTCCTCGCACGTGACGTAGACATCGGGCAGGAAGTGCATCTCGATGGCGATCACGCCGTCGCCCTGGCAGGCCTCGCAGCGCCCGCCCTTCACGTTGAACGAGAAGCGGCCGGGCCGGAACCCCCGCGCCCGGGCCTCGGGCAGCATCGCGAACAGGTCTCGGATGAACGTGAAGAGTCCCGTGTAGGTGGCGGGATTCGAGCGCGGCGTGCGGCCGATTGGTGACTGGTCGATCTGGATCACCTTGTCGATCTGCTCGATGCCCTCGACGGCCGTGTGGGCGCCGGGCTCGTCGCCGGCGCGGTACAGCGCGCGCGCGAGCGCCCGGTAGAGGATCTCGTTCACCAGGGTCGACTTGCCGGACCCGCTGACGCCGGTCACCGCCGTGAACACGCCGAGCGGGATCGGCACGTCGAGGTACTTCAGGTTGTTGGCGCGCGCCCCGCGAATCACGAGCTCGCCCCGCTGCCGCGGGCGGCGCACGGCGGGCGTCTCGATCACACGCTCGCCGCGCAGGTACTTGCCGGTGAGCGACCCGTGGCCGTCCGCGATCAGATCGGCCGGCGACCCCTGGAAGATCACGTAACCGCCGTGCTCGCCGGCGCCCGGGCCCAGATCGATCACGTAGTCGGCCGTCCGGATCGTCTCCTCGTCGTGCTCGACGACGACGACCGTGTTGCCCAGGTCGCGCAGCCGGGCGAGCGTGGCGAGCAGGCGCCGGTTGTCCCGCTGGTGCAGGCCGATCGACGGCTCGTCGAGAACGTAGAGCACCCCCGTCAGGTTCGACCCGATCTGCGTGGCCAGGCGAATGCGCTGCCCCTCGCCGCCCGAGAGCGTCGCGGCGCTTCGTCCGAGCGTCAGGTAACCGACGCCGACGTCGTGCAGGAATCGCAGGCGGTCGCGGATCTCACGCAGGATCCGGCTGGCGATGAGCCCCTCGCGCGGCGTCAGCTCCAGCGTCTCGAACACGCCGAGCGCCTCGGCGATGGGCAGACCCACGTACTCGGCGATGGTGCGCCCCTTCACCTTGACCGCGCGGCTCTGCGGCCGCAGCCGGTCGCCCTGGCAGCCCGGACACGGCCGCAGCGAGCGGTACGGCTCGAGGTTCTCCTGTTCGATCCAGCTGCCGTTCTCGTAGCGCCGCCGCAGGTTGGGCACGAGCCCCTCGAATCCCTCGGCATGGGGCGTTCGCCCGCGCGCGGCGCCGGCCGCCGGGGCCGCGCGCCGGCGCCCCTTGGCCGCCATGCCGGACCCGAACATCAGCAGGTCGCGGTGCTTGCGGGGCAGACGGTTGTAGGGGACGGTCAGATCGATCCCGAAGGTGGTGCTCAGCCCGTCGAGCGCCTCGCGCACGAGCTTGCGGTCGCCGCGGGTCCAGGGCTCGATGGCGCCCCCGGCGAGCGATAGTGACTCGTCCGGGACGATGCGCGCCGGGTCGAAGTCGTGCATCACGCCGAGCCCCTGGCAGTCGGGGCACGCGCCGTGCGGCGAGTTGAAGGAGAAGGCGCGCGGCGTCATCTCCGGCATGCTCACGCCGCAGTAGGTGCAGGCCAGCCGCCGCGAGAAGAGCTGGTCGCCGCCGTCGTAGGTGTTGATGATCACCACGTCGTCGGCCAGCTTGAGCGCGAGCTCGACCGACTCGGTGAGCCGGCGCTCGACGTCGGACTTCATCACGAGCCGGTCGACCAGCACGTCGATCGTGTGGTTCCGGCGCCGGTCGAGTTTGATGTCGTCCTCGAGCGACCGGAACTCGCCGTCCACGCGCGCCTTGGTGAACCCCCGCGCCCGCAGCGCCCCGAGCTCCTTCTTGAACTCGCCCTTGCGCCCCCGGACGATCGGAGCCAGGACGTTGATGCGCTCCTCGGGCGGGTTGAGCAGCACCATGTCGACGATGCGCTCGAGCGACTGGGAGGCGATCTCGCGGCCGCACAGGTGGCAGTGCGGCACGCCGATGTTGGCGAAGAGCAGCCGGAGGTAGTCGTAGATCTCGGTGACGGTGCCCACCGTGGACCGCGGGTTGGACGCCGTCGTCTTCTGCTCGATCGAGATGGCCGGCGACAGGCCGTCGATCAGGTCGACGTCCGGCTTCTCCATCTGCTCGAGGAACTGCCGCGCGTAGGCGGACAGCGATTCGACGTACCGGCGCTGGCCCTCCGCGTACACGGTGTCGAACGCCAGCGACGACTTGCCCGACCCCGACAGGCCCGTGATCACCACGAGCCGGTCGCGCGGGATGTCGACGTCGATGTTCTTCAGGTTGTGCACGCGGGCGCCGCGCACCGCGATGGAGTCGTGGGCCATGCCTCTACTGCGGGCGTCCGCCCGCCTGATCCAAAAGAGGCATGTTAGCACGAGGACGGCTGGCCTGATCAGGCGACGACGCCGTCCGCGCGCAGGCGCGCGCGGACCTCGGGTGGCAGACCCGCCCAGGCGAGCACCTCGTCGGTCTGGGCCCCGACGGCCGGCGAGGTG
>JAHECP010000281.1 GCA_024641665.1 Acidobacteriota bacterium | reverse complement strand
ATCCCGCCGCCGACCATCAATTCCGTCGCTCGCCGAAGTCGCGTCCCTCGAAGAGCACGCCGACCTCACGACGTGCCCCGAGAAGAGAGAATGAGTCTTCGTTTCTCTCGTCCGTATAACGTTTCGCGCTCAGCCGCGAGCGGCGCACCCGATTGTACGATTGAGCAGTCCCGCCCGAATCCGCGAACCACGCACTCTTCTCGCCGGCCGCATCGCTCGATTGAGTCCCCATTGGTGACGCGCCGCTCGCCGGCTGCAGCGCGTTGTTAGACGGTCCGTCGATGGAGCACCACGCCCACGGCGCTGGCGCTCGATGAGACGACCCGCCTGCGAACGACCCCAGCGGCGCGCGTGTCCGAAACGTGGCACCGCCGACCGAGCTGACGCTGGCGCCCTCGCGAGCGCCGACGCTCGCCTCAGCCGCGCGCCGCACGCCGAGGAAGCGCCTCCGATCGAAGAGCCACCGACCTGCCGCTGACCACCCGAAAGGCCATTGGACCGCCAGGCCTTCCAGACAGTCCCTCGATGACGCCGCGCCGATCAATCAACCACGAACCACCGAGACCTGTTTGAAAGCAAAACAGGTCTTCGTTTGTCCGTCTAACGGCCTCGCGCTGAGCCGCGACCGGCGCGCCTCAACGCTCCCCAACAATGCCGCGCGCCGGTTGCCGGCTCCAGCGCGTTGTTGGGCTGTGGTGCCCGGGTGTAGAATGAACCCATGACCCACCGCGCGCAAGAGCTACTCCGTGAGGCGCTTGCCCTGCCGCTCGACGAACGCGCGGACGTCGCTGCCGAACTCCTGGCCAGCTTGGACCAACCACCGGAAATGGATGCGGCCGCCGCCGAAGCCGCGTGGGCTCAGGAAATCGAGCGCCGGGCTAGGCGCGTCATGGCCGGTAAATCGCCCGGCGAACCGTGGGAGAACGTGCGTGCGCGCGTCGCCCGGCGGTTGGCCGATCAATGAGCCGCACCTTCCGAATAGAGCCCGAAGCGGCCGGCGAACTTGAAGAAGCCGCCGTCTGGTACGAACACCAACGGACCGGGCTCGGTACCGAGTTTCTTGAGGCGGTGGATGGCGCGCTTGCGCGCATTGCCCGCTGGCCACACGCCGCACCACGCGCCCCTGGCGTTCCCGCCGACGTGCCCGCGCGCAAGGCTCCGATTGCCAGATTCCCGTACCACGTCGCGTACTTGGAGACGCCGGAGACGCTCCGGATTCTGGCGTTTGCTCACGACAGGCGCGAACCCGGCTACTGGCATCCTCGTGTGAAGCGCTAGATCATTCGTCAGCCCAACGTTCCGCGCTGAGCCGCGACCGGCGCGCTTCAACGCTCTTCAGAGCAATGCCGCGCGCCGGTCGTCGGTTCCAGCGCGTTGTTGGGCTGCGGTGCCCGGGTGTAGAATGCATCCATGACCAACCGCGCGCAAGAGCTGCTCCGTGAGGCCCTTGCCCTGCCTGTTCACGAACGCGCGGACGTGGCCGCCGAGCTCCTGGCCAGCCTGGACGAACCCTCGACGGACGATGCGGCGGCCGTTGAAGCCGCGTGGGCTCGGGAGATCGAGCGGCGGGCCCGGCGGGTCATGTCCGCTGAATCGCTCGGCGAACCGTGGGACGATGTGCGCAGGCGCGTCGCCCGGCGGTTGATCGACCAGTGAGCCGGCCCCTCCGAATCGAGCCCGAGGCCGCCGTCGAACTCGAAGAGGCGGCCGTCTGGTACGAGCAGCAGCGAATCGGGCTCGGCACCGACTTTCTCGAAGCCGTCGATGGCGCCCTTGAGCGCATTGCCCGCTGGCCGCACGCCGCGCCCCGTGTGCCTGGCGTTTCCGTTGACGTGCCCGCCCGCAAGGCCCCTGTCACGAGATTCCCGTACCACGTGGCGTACCTGGAAACCCCTGGCGCCATCAGGATTCTCGCCATTGCCCATGACAAGCGCGAGCCTGACTACTGGCACGCTCGTGTGAAGCGCTAGATGCGTCGTCAGCCCAACGCCCCGGCTTCAGCCGCGGCGCGCTCAGTATCTCGCCGCGTGCCGTCGGCTGCAAGCCGTGGTTAGCCAGCTCACCGTTTACCGACGTCTTCCGGAATCTCAGGTTGCCCGAGGAGATACGGAATCAGTTTGAGACAGACCGCCATTGCCAGATAGGCGGGGGACTCAAACACACGCTGATTGTGCGGGTGGGCCTGCGGCCGAGAGTCTTGAAGCGAGTAGTGATGGACGCGGCCCCTTAGATCGACGAGCCAGTCCAAGACCAGATCCGCGTCGACGGCCCGGTCGTCCGTGCCGATCAACCGTCGTACTCCTGAGAGGTGCCTAGGGTCAGCTCCAATTACCGTGGCGGCGGCCGCGGCAGCCCGAACCAATGTGGGAGCGGCCTTGAACTCTTCCTTCACACGGTAGTTAGGTCCGCCACGCCCGAATAGCCCTTCGACCATGAAATAGAAGCTCATAAACGCCTGCACATAGCGAAACTGCTCAAACTCGTTTCGGCCCTCGCGATAGAACGCCAAGGGCACAGTAAGGCGCTCATGCTGTGGCCGGCGCTGCAACAGCGCTTGGACTAAACGTCCATCGAGCTTCGCGAAGTGCTCAGGGTATTTCTGGTCGATTCGCAAGTCCCAGACAACCAGTTCGGAGCGCTCAGCATCTGTTTCGGGCACCCAATCGAAGTCGGCTCGCTCCCATGCAACTTGCTTGATCCCACACCAGAAGCTGCCGACCGATTCGAGGTACTGGAGCACTTGGAGAATATCGTTGTGGATGGGATTCTCTGGGTACGTAAGAGAAGACTGGTTGTCGCTAGACCGCGTCAGCGTCGGCAGCAGATGCTGGTACTCCTCGACTCTTCGCTCTATCGACAGGGCCGTAACTCTCCCAGTGCCATCGGCCTCGAACTGAAGCAAATACGGCGAGAACTCGACACACAACGGCGACTTCGAAACCAGGGCCGAACTGACGACGTTCGCCCGTACTCGGAACTTCATAGACCGCTATTGTCTGGCTAACGATCGCGTTTCAGCCGCGGCGGCACGTGATCGGACCGGCCGCCGTCGGCTGCAAACGCTTGTTATGCCGCCCCCTCGACTCCTTAGCAGCGTTGAACGTCACGTCAACTACCGAACCTTGCCCGTTTCGCTCGCCGACCATACCGTCTGCCCGGCGCCCTGTCCAATTCTCGCGGTGCCGCCGTCTTCGTACACAAGCACGACGTGATACTTCCCGCTTCCAAGGGTCGTCTTGAATTGAGCGAGATCGGCAATTGCCAGCCCGTCGTTGGCGTTCCACGTCGCACCAAATCCATTTGACATCGCAGTCTCTCTGGACTCGACAGGCAGACGGAGGACGGGCTTGTCCGATTCCTTATCAACAAAGATAACTTCCTTCATAGTTCGGTTTGAACAGCCCGGTTTGCGCTCAGTGACAGTCAGGATCTCGACGAAGACTTTGCCCTCTACGCTGGCCAGTCGTGCCGCATCCGGCTCGGTGTAGGCCCTCTTCGCCTGATCACGAATCTGCTGCTTCGCCACCTCCGGTCCGCTGACCACAAGCCAAGAACAGAAGTTGTACGGTGTGCCGTTGAAGGCGTTCCAACCCCGCCGAATCGATTCCGCCTTCTGGGCGGAAACAGCCGTCGTTGCCGCGACCATCGCTAAACAACACAGGAAGTTCGCCCTCTGCATGACTTCGCTCCTTGCATCGTGAAGAGGTTTGCAAGTTCGGTGTGTTGCGGCATAACGGCAGCGCTCACCAGCCGGCGCGCACGCGACCCCCGGCGCCGGTCTGGTGCAGCGCCATGTTATGCGTCTCTCCGTCGCCGCGATCGTTTCTGGAAGTACTTATTGATTTCGTCAATCTCGAACGCGTCGGGATCGAACCGGCCTCCCCACTCGAGCATCTCCCGGTGTTCAGGATGCTTCGGATCCCGGATGGCTTCGAGGAACCGGTCGTAGCCGCCGACCCCGCCCACGTCCTCCGGCGGACACGCGCCCTTGCCAGCCAGCACTCGCACCGGCGGCGGGCCTCCCGGGACCGCGTCGCTGGCCTCCAGCAGAATGTCATGTTCCCATCCGTCCCCAAAATCATACTCGTAGATCATTCGGTCCTTCGGCTTACGCAGGACCTCGCGAAGACGGATCCGTCGCTCATTCTCCCGATGCATCCCGAATTCCGGGTCGGACTGCCCGTAGTAGGTTGAGCCGCGCCTGAACTGATGAAGGTGGCTGTCCGTCCAGCCCATCACGACTTGCAGAACCTCGTGTAGCCGGAACAAGGTCACATCCGCATCAATCTCGACCCTGCGCCAGATCGACGGCCGCGATCCGCGCAGAATCACCTTGAGCCGATATACCCTCGAATCCATGAACGCTTCACCCCGATCTCTGGGTTGCGGCTGCCGTAGTTCTGTTTGGACGCATAACGACTCGGCCTGAGCCGCGGCGCGTCCGCGCACTCCCGCGCCGACGGCTCCAGGCCGGTGTTAGGCGTCCCGTCCGTGTCGATTTACGCCGCGCCGTTGTATGGACGAACGGCGACCAGGTCGTTGTCGCCAACGGCCCGGACATCGCTGGTGTTGAGAGAGAGGAGGGCTTCCGTCTTTCCCGATGCGGTGACGAACTCGACCTCGAGACCGTCGGGTTCATACACGTCGACGACGGCGCCAAGGTCGCCGCGCTTCAGGCCGTGAGCCGGAACATCGGTCTCGAGTACCACGACGTCCAACGGCTGGAATCTCACGGCTTTTCTCCAGGATAGGCGGTTACGAACCGCGGGGTGTCGAGACCCGCCGGCACAAACCAGACACTCACCACCTGCGCCGACTGCCCGTTTGGCCCTTTCAGGATAGCGCGAATCTCGTATTTCTGCCCATACGGGGTGGCCTCGACGCGGTGCACTGGCGTCGAAAGGTGCTGGCGTCGAAGATCTTCGTCGAGTCGCCGCCAGTTGTCCGCCGAATAGCCGAGCCTCACAAAGAACTGCGCCTTGAACCGGCCGACCGGGTGGGTGCCGGAGAGCAGATACCCCCGCAACTTGGCCGGGTCGATGACTGCCCGTCCGGCGTTCGGAATCAGCGCCAAGCGGTCCTCGGTTTCCTTCTCGTCGTGGATTCGGGTACGCCTAACGTTGCGCGCTCAGCCGCGAGCGGCGCAGCCGAGTGTTACGATTGAGCACGGCCGCCGAAGCCAAGCTCCACGACTGCGGCTATCTTCAGCACCGATGGATTGAGCCCCCGCCGGAGACGCGCCGCTCGTCGGCTGCAGCGCGATGTTAGACGGTCCGTCGAAGGAACGCCAGACCGCACAGACTGACGACGCTCGCGACCAGCACTGGCCGATAAACAACCCGAAGGCGCGCGCCCGCCGATGAACCGCCCGCCACGCGACGAGCCCACCGAGCCGTGCGACCTCCCAGGCCGCCGGCCCGACTCGCGCGCGCCGCGTCGAAACGAACCCAACGGCCCGACCCGTTCGCGGACATGCCGCAAGTCAGCCAGAGCTTCGAAGGAGCCCGCGTCCTCCCACGCCGTTCGAGCGTGCCCGGCCGGCCCCGTCTGATCCAGCTGCCGGCGCGTGCCACCCCGAAAGATCCCGTTCTGCGGTGTCCGGATAACGAATAGGGTTTCATCCGCACTCGCGCGGGGCCCAGCGTGAGCGCCTGCGCGGACCCAGTGCGGATAAACCCTGTTGGACGAAGCCGCGTGGCTGCGCCGGCGCAAATGT
>JAHECP010000081.1 GCA_024641665.1 Acidobacteriota bacterium | reverse complement strand
ACCGGCTCGCCGGCGCGGCGCAGGCCGTCGCGGCCGTGCGGGCGGCCGGGCTGCAGGCGCTCACGCTGACCGTCCACCACGTGGACGAGGCCGCGCGGCTCGATACCATCCGCCGGGCCGTGGCGCTCCAGCGCGACGCCGGGGGCTTCCGCGCGTTCGCGCCGCTCGCCCGGGCGATCGACCCCGAGGCGCCGTCCACCGGCTACGACGACGTGAAGCAGGTTGCGCTGGCGCGGCTGCTGGCCGACAATATCGAGTCGATCCAGATCGATTGGCGCGGATACGGGCCGAAGCTCGCGCAGGTCGCGCTGACGGTCGGCGCCGACGACGTCGACGGGATTGCGCCGGCCGACACGGACGCGCTCGGGGCGCGCCGCGCGCCGCTCGAGGAGATTCGCCGCAACATCCGCGCGGCCGCGCTCGACCCGGTCGAGCGCGACGGCCGGTTCGCCGTGATCGAACGATGACCCGGGTTCGTCTCGGCGCCGTCGCCTATCTGAACGCGCGGCCCCTCGTCGAGGGGCTGGCGGGCCAGACCGCCCGCTTCGACCTGCGCTTCGACGCGCCGTCGACGTGCGCGGCGCTCCTGCAGGCGGGCGCGATCGACCTGGGCATGATCCCGTCGATCGAGTACCTGCGCGCGCCAGACTACCGGATCGTGCCCGACGTCGCCATCACCTCGCGCGGCGAGGTGGCGTCGGTCGCGCTCTTCACGTCGCGGCCCCTCGGGGCCGTCCGCTCGATTGCGCTCGACGCGAGCTCGCGCACCTCGGCGGGCCTGCTGCGAGTGCTCTGCGCGCGGCGCTTCGGCATCGCGCCCTCCTTCGTGACGCTGGCGCCCGACTTCGGGGTGATGCTGGCGAAGGCCGATGCGGCGCTGATGATCGGCGACCCGGCGCTCTTCGTGGATCACGCGGCGCTGGGGCTCGAGAAGCTCGACCTGGGGGCGGCCTGGACCGAGATGACCGGCCTGCCGTTCGTCTGGGCCGTCTGGGCGGGCCGTCCGGGCGCGATCGACGCGACCGGCGTGGCCGCGCTCCAGGCGGCGCGGGACGCGGGCGTGGCCGGCTCGGACGCGATCGCCGACGCCTACTGCGGGGCGGCGCACGCGGCCGTCGGACGGGCGTACCTGCGGGAGAACATCAAGTACGGTCTGGGCCCGGACGAGCGGGCGGGACTGCAACGCTACTATGCGCTGGCGGCCGCCGAGGGGCTCGTGCCCGAGGCGCGGCGTTCGGCGTTCTACTGACGAGGGGCATGACCGTCGACACGGCGACGCGCAACGCGGAGGCGGGGGAGCGGCTGACCGCGGCCGAGGCGGTCGCGCTCTATCGCGACGCGCCGACGGCCCTGCTCGGGCGGCTCGCCGACCAGACGCGCGCCCGCCGGCACCCCGAGCGGGTCGTCACCTACATCATCGACCGCAACGTCAACTACACGAACGTCTGCGTGGCCCGGTGCAGCTTCTGCGCCTTCTACCGGCCGGTCGGGTCGGGCGACGCCTACGTGCTCGGTTTCGACGAGATCTTCCGCAAGATCGACGAGACGATCGCGCTCGGCGGCGGGCAGCTCCTGCTGCAGGGCGGGCACAACCCGGACCTGCCCCTCGAGTGGTACGAGGACCTGTTCCGCGCCGTGAAGCGGCGCTACCCGACCTTCCGCCTGCACGCGCTGTCGCCGCCCGAGGTGGTGCACATCTCGCGCCTGTCCCGGCTGCCGGTGCCGGCCGTGATCGACCGCGTGGTGGCGGCGGGTCTGGACAGCATCCCCGGCGGCGGCGCCGAGATCCTCGTCGACCGCGTGCGCAGGCTCCTGAACTGCTACTCGAAGGCGACCGCGGACGAGTGGCTCGACGTGATGCGCCACGCCCACCGCGCCGGCCTGCGGACGACGGCCACCATGATGTACGGGACGGTGGAGACGCCCGAGGAGCGCGTCGAGCACCTGCTGCGCCTGCGGGAGCTGCAGGACGAGACGGGCGGCTTCACCGCCTTCATCGCGTGGAGCTACCAGCCCGAGCACACCGAGCTCGGCGGCGCCGAGGCCACCGGCGTCGAGTACCTGCGCACGCTCGCGCTCGCGCGGCTCGTGCTCGACAACTTCGACAACCTCCAGGCCTCGTGGGTCACGCAGGGCGGCAAGGTGGGGCAGCTCAGCCTCGCCTACGGCGCGAACGACATGGGCAGCGTGATGATCGAGGAGAACGTCGTCCGCGCGGCCGGCGCGAGCTACTGCATGGACGAGATCGAGATCGTCCGCAACATCGAGAACGCCGGCTTCGTGCCGAAGCGGCGGAACATGCACTACGAGATCCTGGGCGGCCCGATCTTCCGCGAGCGCCAGGTGCCGCGCCTGCGGGCGCTCGCCGTGGCGCGCGCCGAGGGCGACGACCACCGCGCCCCCGAGGTCGACCGCTATGCCGCCCGCAGCGCCGTCGAGAAGGCCCGCCGCGGCCAATGACCGACTGTCCGCCCGCCACGGCGCGCCTCTACCGCGCGGCCTGGGTGCTGCCAATCGAGGTGTCGCCCGTCCGCGACGGCTGGGTCGCCGTCCGCGGCGGCCGCGTGACCGCCGTCGGCGGCGGCCGCCCGCCGGCGGGCGCCCCGCCGGACACCGACCTGGGATCGGTCGCGGTCCTGCCGGGGCTCGTCAACGCCCACACGCATCTGGAGCTGTCCGGCCTGCGGGGGCGCGTGCCGCCGGCCGCGTCGATGCCCATGTGGGTGTGCGACCTGCTCGCGGCGCGCGGCCTCGAGCCGCCGCCCGTCCCGCCGATCGTCGAGGCGATAGGCGAGGCGCATCGCAGCGGCACGATTCTCGTCGGCGACGTCGGCAACTCGCTCGCCACCGTGGGGCCGCTCGCGGCGGGCCCGCTCTTTGCGGTGGTCTTCCACGAGCTGCTCGGCTTCAAGCTGCCCGATCCCGATCTGGTCGTGCGCCGGGCGGGCGACGCGCTCGGGCCGACGCCGGCGCCCGGGCGGGTGCGGACGACGCTCGCGGTGCACGCGCCGTACTCGTCGTCGCCGGGCCTCTTCCGCGCGGTGCGCGCGTGGATGGACCGCACCGGCGCGGCCGTCACCAGCGTGCACGTGGGGGAGTCGGCCGAGGAGCTGCAGTTCCTGCGGGACGCGAGCGGACCGTGGCGGATGCTCCTCGACTCGCTGAAGGCCTGGAACCCGGACTGGACGCCGCCGGCCTGCGATCCGGTGAGCTATCTCGACGGGCTGGGCGCGCTGGATCGGCGGGTCCTCGCCGTCCACGGCGTGCAGCTGGACGCGCCGGCGCTCGCACGGCTGCGCGCGTCCGGCGCGACCCTGGTGACCTGCCCGCGCAGCAACCAGTGGGTGGGCGCCGGCGTGCCGCCCGTGGCGCGCTTCTACGCGTCGGGCGTGCGCGTGGCCGTGGGCACCGACAGCCTGGCCAGCGTGGACGACCTCAACCTGTTCGCGGAGCTGGCGGCGCTGCGGCGTCTCGCGCCCGCGGTGCCCGCGCGGGCGCTCCTCGAGAGCGCGACCCGGTCCGGGGCCGAGGCGCTGGGTTTCGGCGGGGAGCTGGGGACGCTGGCGCCGAGCGCGCGCGCGGCGCTGCTGGCCGTGAACGTTCCCCGCGACGTGGCGGATGTGGAAGAATACCTGGTGAGCGGGATTCAACCATCAGCCGTTCGATGGGTCGCGGCCTGAGGGCGGCCGCGGTGGAGTGGCTCGTGCTGTCTCGCCTGCGCACCTACGCCTCGTTCGTCCGGTTCGGCCACTCGGTGTTCGCGCTGCCCTTCGCGCTGACGGGCGCGCTGCTGGCGACGCGCCACACCCCGATGACGCTCGGGCGCCTGGGCTGGATCATCGTCGCGATGGTGGCCGCGCGCAGCGCGGCGATGGGCTTCAACCGGCTGGCCGACGCGGGCTACGACGCCCTGAACCCGCGCACGGCGGCGCGCGAGCTGCCACGCGGCACGATGAGCCGGCGCGAGGCGATCGCGTTCGTCGCGCTGGCGTCGGCGGGTTTCGTGGCGTCGGTCTGGATGCTCGGGCCGGTCTGCTTCGCGCTGTCGCCGGTCGCGCTCGCGATCGTGTTCTGGTATTCGCTGGCGAAGCGCTACACCGCGCTCACGCAGGTGTTCCTGGGCCTCGCCATGGCCGTGGCGCCCGTCGGCGGCTGGCTGGCCGCGGGCGGCGGCCGCGGCTGGGAGCCGTGGCTGCTGGCGATCGCGATCGGCGCCTGGGTCGGCGGCTTCGACGTGTTGTACGCCTGCCAGGACCTGGCGTTCGACCGCGCGCACGGGCTGCGGTCGATCCCGGTCCGCTTCGGCGTGCGGGCGTCGCTCGTCATCTCGCGGGCGATGCACGTCGTCGCGGTGGCGGCGCTCGCGTCGCTCGCCCTGGCCGCTCCGCTCGGGCGTCTCTATCTCCTGGGCGTGGCGCTGGTGGCGGCGCTGCTCGCCTACGAGCAGTCGCTCGTGCGCGCCGACGACCTGTCGCAGGTCAAACGCGCCTTCGATCTGAACGGCTACGTCGGAATCCTGTACCTCGTCACGACCGCGATGGCCGTCTATGTCAGCTGAGCGCAACCGGACGTTCGCCGTCGGCGTGACCGGCGCCAGCGGGGCCCTCTACGCCGCCCGCACCATCGCGGCGCTGCTCGAGCGCGGCTGCCACCTCGAGATCGTCTTCTCCGACTTCGGCCGCCGCCTGCTGCGCGACGAGCTGGGCGAGGCGGCGTCGGTGGAGCGCCTCGCCGACTTCCTGGCCGGCCGCCACGGCGAGGGGATTCGCGCCGGCTCGTTCGTGGTGCACAGCAACCGCGACCTGGGCGCGCCGATCGCGAGCGGCAGCCACCGCTGCGGCGGAATGGTCGTCGTGCCGTGCTCCATGAAGACCCTGGCGGGCATCGCGCACGGCTTGTCGCGCAGCCTCGTCGAGCGCGCGGCCGACGTGATGCTCAAGGAGAAGCGCCCGCTCGTCGTCGTGCCCCGCGAGACGCCCATGAGCCTCCCGCAGCTCAGGAACATGGTCCTCTGCGCCGAGGCCGGCGCCACGGTGCTCCCGGCGATGCCGGCGTTCTACCAGGGGCCGACGAGCCTGGACGACCTGGCCGACTTCATGGCCGGGAAGATCCTGGGCGCGCTCGGCCTCGACCACGACCTCTACCCGGCCTGGAAAGGGTGACCCGCGCCGCCGTGCCCGCAGCTCCGAGCAAGGATCCGGCCCGCATCGCGCGGATGTTCGACGCGATCTCGCCGCGCTACGACCTCCTCAACCGCCTGCTCAGCGCCGGCCTCGACCAGCGCTGGCGCGCCAGGGCGATCCGGACCCTGCGTCTGACCGGGCGCGAGCGCGTCCTCGACCTGTGCACCGGGACGGCCGACCTCGCCATTGCGGCCGCGACCGCCTCCGGCGGACACGCCGCGCGCGTGGTGGGCGTGGACTTCGCCGCCGCCATGCTCGACCTCGGGCGGAAGAAGACGCGCGCCCGCGGCCTCGACCGCCGGGTGCCGCTGGTGCGCGGCGACGCGACCCGGGTCCCGCTGCCGGATGCCTCGGTGGACGCCGCCACGATCGCGTTCGGCATCCGCAACGTGGAGCGGCCCGAGCGCGCCTGCGCCGAGCTCTTCCGCGTGCTGCGCCCGGGCGGGCGCCTGGCCGTCCTCGAGTTCGGCGTGCCGCGGGCGCCGGGCGTCCGCCAGCTCTACCTGTGGTACTTCCGGCGCCTGCTGCCGGCCATCGGAGGCCTCATCTCCCGCCACAACGACGCGTATGCATACCTGCCCGAGTCGGTGGGGGCGTTTCCGGAGCCGGAGGCGTTCAGCGCCCTGCTGAGCCAGGCGGGCTTCGTCGCGCTGGCCGCCCGGCCTCTGACCTTCGGCATCGTCTACCTGTACCTGGCCGAGAAGCCGGCGTAACCCCCACGCCACCACGACGGCACGAAGCCGCATCCGTGTGCATGTCACGAAGGGCTGTCACACTGCATGGCGCGTCGTACGGGTGGGACCACGAAGCTCACGAGGGCCACGAAGGCCAACCATCGTGGGCTTCTGGACGGGCCGGCGACCTGCGCGGTCTGGCCGACCGAAGGCCCGACGGCCGGACCGCAAGGCGAGGCCGGCGCGCATGCGGGAGAACACGCGCCCCCCTCGTCCTCGCGTGCTCTCCCGCGCGCGCGTCGGCGTCGCCCCGCCGCAGGCGTGCAGGTCACCGGCCCCGCCATCGCGCCATCGTGGTTGCGTCCGTGGCAGGCGGCCAGCCGAGTCCCTGTGGCCGCGCAGCCCCCGGAATACCGCGGCGGACCCGGGAGTCTGTAGCAGGAAGGCGAGGTGCGCCGGGCCGTCAGCCCCGGGGCGCGTCAGGCTGAGGCGCGGGTTCGATGTGGACCAGCACGTCGGCGATCTCGGGCACGTCCCCGCGGATCTGGTGCCGGACCCGCTCGGCGATGTCGTGGGCGTCGATGACGGGCATGCCCGGGTCGACCTCGACGTGGATGTCGACGTGGTAGCGCAGGCCGGTCTTGCGCGCCCAGCACTTCTCGACGCCCCGCACGCCGGGCACCCGATGGCTCGACGTCCGGATGGCGCGGATGAGGGACGCCGGCGGCATCGTGTCCATGAGCTCCAGCGACGTGTTGCGGATGATGGCCAGACCGGTGACGATGACGATGACGCCGACCGCGACTCCGCCGAAGTGGTCGGCCGCGAGGAACCGGTGTGCATCGTACAGGGTCAGGCCGAGGCCCACGAGCGCCGCGACGGCCGAGAGGATGTCCACCGTGTCGTTCCAGGCGTCGGCGACGAGCGCCGCGCTGCCGGCGCGCCGGCCGTAGCGGAACTTCACGGCCATCAGCGCGCTCTTCACGAGCGCGGCGACGACGAGGGGCAGGATCGCCCGCGCCTCCGGCGGCGGGTGGACGCTGCGGAAGCCGCGCAGCGACTGATCGGCGATGGTGAGGCCGGTGAGTACCAGCATCACGCCGAGAATGAGGCCCGTCAGGATTTCGGCGCGGCCGTGCCCGTACGGATGCTCGCGGTCGGGCGGACGCGCGGCGAGCACGAGCCCGCCGTACACGAGGAGGGCCGCCACGGCGTCGGCGCCGAACTCGACGCCGGCCGCCACCGCGGACCGGGACCCGGCCATCAGGCCGATGCCGACGGTGGCGAGCGACAGCACGATGTTCGCCGCGACGCTGATGATCGCCACGCGGCGCGCGAGGTCGAGCCCCGGCGGCGCTTCGAGTGGGGGAGGGGCGGGCGAGGTCATGCCGGTGTCGCCCGCCGGCGGGCGGGCGTGGTCCTCATCGTGGGCTGTTTCCGCGCGCGTCGTCAAGCGGGCGACCGCCCGCCGGGGCGATCCGCGCGGTCCGGTTCGGACCGCGGACGCGCCGCCAACGTCTTAGGAGGAAGGGACGGCCAGCCCCTGCCGAGCCACCGGCCCGCCGTGACGTCACGTCGAACCATTCGCCCGGTGCTATAATCGGACTAAGTTCCTGATGTACTTTAACTTCGACGAGTCCCACCCGGAGACGCCAACCATCGAGCGTGCCATCTCGGCGCGAGAGGGCTGGTTTCTGTCTCTGTTCATCCACGTGGGTTTTGTCCTGTTGCTCGTGTTCGGACCGCGGCTGCCGTTCGTCCAGCGCATGGTGGCCCAGGCGGAGGCGGAGCGTGCCCGCCTGGCCGCGCTGGCGCAGCAGCAGGCGCTCGAGCAGCAGCCCACGTTCGTCTTCGTGCGGCCGCGGATCGACACGCCCGCGAGCCGGCCGCCGCCGCGGGCCGAGCTGTCCGACAAGGACCGGATGGCCCGGGCACCCGAGCGCGCGCCGAACCCGACGAACCCGCTGCCGTACTCGCGCGGCAACTCGTCCGAGCGCGTGGAGCCGGCCCCCGACGCGCGCGTCGCGCGCAACGACGAGCGTCGGCTGTCGCCCGAAGCGGCGCGCAGCGCCGGCGACGCGAAGGCCGACGCCGGCCACCCGGTCGTGCCGCCGACCGACCGGGGCACGACGTTCGTGACCGACGGCCGCGACGCTTCCGCGCGCGGGCGCTCGCTCGCCGGGGCCATCGGCGACGCGTTGCGCAACGTCGAGAAGTACGCGCCCGAGTCATTCAATAACCAGCAGGGCGGCGGCGGCGAGTTCGGACCCGCCATCCAGTTCGACACCAAGGGCGTCGAGTTCGGCCCGTGGATTCGCCGGTTCGTGGCGCAGGTCAAGCGCAACTGGTTCATCCCCTACGCCGCGATGGTGATGAAGGGGCACGTCGTGCTGACCTTCAACGTGCACCGTGACGGCCACATCACCGACCTGACCGTGCTGGAGCCGTCGAGCGTGGAGGCGTTCACCAACGCGGCCTACAACGCGCTCGCCGCGTCGAACCCGACCCAGCCGCTGCCGCCGGAGTACCCGAGCGACGTCGCGTTCTTCACCGTGACGTTCTACTACAACGAGAATCCGGGCGGCGGGGGCGGCGGCTAGCCGTGCTTGCTTGCCCGAATCTGGACGAGACGGTCACGTTTCTCGCGAGCACGGCCAGGCCGCGCACGGCGCGGCCCGCGAGCCGGGGTCCCCAACGCGCGGACGTTGCGCGGTGGGGTGGGAGGGAGCGGCGCGGGGCGATGGGGTCCCCGCAAGCGACCGAGCCGGGGTGTGGGGCGGAGCCCCACGTGAGATGATGCCGCCGTCCCGCGTCCAGCAGCGCGGCCTGCTCCTGCTCGTCGGCCTCGTCGTGCTGCTGGCGCTCGTCCGGGTCTGCTGGCGCTAGCACCCGCGTTCCCGCGTCCGATGCCCGTACTCCTGGCCATCCTCGGCCCCACGGCGAGCGGCAAGAGCGCGCTCGGCATCGCCGTCGCCCGGCGCTTCGCCGGCGAGGTGGTCGCGTGCGACTCGACGGCCGTCTACCGGGGTTTCGACATCGGCACCGACAAGGTGCCCGCCGCCGAGCAGGGCGGCGTGCCGCATCACCTCGTCGACGTCGTCGATCCGGAGGAGGCGTACTCCGCCGCGCGCTACGCGCGCGACGCCGAGGTGGTGATCCGGCAGGTGACCGCGCGGGGCCGGCTGCCGGTGCTCGTCGGCGGCACCGGTCTCTACTATCGGGCGCTGACGCGGGGGCTGTTCCCCGGCCCCGGCCGCGACCCGACGCTGCGCGCGCGACTCGCCCGCGTGTCGGCTCGGCGCGGCGTCGATCGGCTGCACGCGTGGCTCGCCCGGGTGGACCCGCCGTCCGCGCAGCGCATCCAGCCCCGCGACGAGAAGCGCATCGTCCGGGCGCTGGAGGTCTACTGCCTGACCGGCCGGCCGCTCACCGAGCACTTCGCTCGGACGCGCCCGCCGCTCGCGGACTACGCCGTCGTCGCCGTCGGGCTGCGCCTGCCGCCCGAGGTCACGGCCGACCGCGTGGCGCGCCGCGTGGACGCGCAGTTCGACCGGGGGATCGTGGCCGAGGTCCGGGGCCTGCTGGCGCGCGACGTGCCCGAGACGGCGCACCCCTTCTCGGGGCTCGTCTACCGGCAGGTGCTCGAGATGCTGCACGGCGTGCGCGATGAGGCGGCTACGCGCGAGCTCATCGTTCGCGAGAATCGGCGCTACGCGCGGCGCCAGTTGATCTGGTTCCGCAAAGAGCCTAATCTACAGTGGATTCACGGCGCAGGTGAGCGTCCGGAGGCGCGCGAGGCGGTCGAGCGGATCCTCACGAGCCACGGCCTGCGGCCGGCCGATCCGGTCGCCTAGCGCCCGGCCTTTTCCCTTGTCATCCCATCCGAACCGCGTCATCGTCATCGTGCTCGACAGCGTCGGCGCGGGCGAGCTGCCCGATGCCGCGCGGTACGGCGACGCCGGCAGCGACACGCTCGGCCACCTGGCGGCCGCCGTGCCGCTCCGCATCCCGTCGCTGCGGCGGCTCGGCCTGGGCCGCGTGGCCCGCATCGGCGGCGACGCGCCGCCGGCCTCACCCGAGGCGGCCTTCGGGTTGATGGCCGAGGCCTCGCCCGGCAAGGACTCGGTGACGGGGCACTGGGAGCTCGCGGGCCTCGTGCTCGACCGCGCGTTTCCCGTGTTCGAGGGCGGCTTTCCGCCCGAGCTGATGGCCGAGTTCGAGCGGCGGATCGGGCGCGGGACGCTCGGCAACAAGGCGGCGTCCGGCACGGTCATCATCGAGGAGCTCGGGCGCGAGCACCTGCGGACCGGCCGGCCCATCGTCTACACGTCGGCCGACAGCGTGTTCCAGATCGCCGCGCACGAGGACGTGATCCCGGTGCCCGAGCTGTACCGGATGTGCGGAATCGCGTACGACCTGACCGTGGACGGTCTCGGCATGGGGCGGGTGATCGCGCGGCCGTTCGTGGGCGCGCCCGGGGGCTTCACGCGCACCGCGAACCGCCGCGACTTCGCCATGCCGCCGCGCGCCGAGACGCTGCTCGACCGGCTGAGCGCCGCCGGGTGGCCGGTCGTCGCCATCGGCAAGATCGAGGACCTGTTCGCCGGGCGCGGCATCACCCGCGCCGAGCACACGAAGAGCGACGCCGAGGGGATGGACCGGCTCGAGCGCGCGCTCGGCGAAGTCGACCGCGGCTTGATCTTCGCGAACCTGGTCGACTTCGACACGCTGTACGGCCATCGCAACGACCCGGCGGGCTACGCCGCGAATCTCGAGCGGTTCGACGTCCGGCTCGCGGCGCTGCTGCCGCATCTCGGTGCGCGCGACCTGCTCGTCGTCACGGCCGACCACGGCAACGACCCGACGACGGCCAGCACGGACCATTCGCGCGAGTACGTGCCGGTGCTCGTGGCCGGCGCCGCAGTGGCGGCCGGCCGCGACCTCGGCGTGCGCCGGACGTTCGCCGACCTGGGGCAGAGCCTGGCCGAGCTGTTCGGCGTGGGGCCACTGGCCCACGGCACGAGCTTCCTGGGCGAGGTCCTCGCCACCGGCTTGCCCGGCCGAAGCGCGGAACCGCGAAGGCCGGCTCCCGGAATCTGGCCCCCGGCCTCCGGAACCCGGCCTCCGGCCTCCAGAGACCGGAACCCATAACCCGTCAGCCGCGACTCCGCCATCCATGTCCACCATCCGTGAAGAGCTCGAAGCGCGGGAGCTGGCGTCGTTGGCGCCGGCGGCGGCCAAGAGCGCCGAGACGCGGGGCCGCCTGCGCCCCGAGCCGCCCGATCCGATCCGGCCGGCCTTCCAGCGCGATCGCGATCGCATCATCCACTGCAAGGCCTTCCGGCGCCTGAAGCACAAGACGCAGGTCTTCTTCGCGCCCACGGGCGACCACTACCGGACACGCCTCACGCACACGCTCGAGGTGTCGCAGATCGCGCGCAGCATCGCCAAGGTGCTCCGCCTGCACGAGGAGCTCACCGAAGCCATCGCGCTCGGCCACGATCTCGGCCACACGCCGTTCGGCCACGCCGGCGAGCACGTGCTCGACGAGCTCGTGCCGGGCGGCTTCAACCACTACGAGCAGAGCCTGCGCATCGTGGACGTGCTCGAGAACGACCGTCAGGGGCTCAACCTGACCTGGGAGGTGCGCGACGGCATCGCGCGCCACTCCAAGGGCCGGAGCGGGATGCCGGTCGGGGCGGACCCCGCGCACCGCGCGAGCACGATCGAGGGCCAGGTCGCGCGGGTCGCCGACATCATCGCCTACGTGAACCACGACATCGACGACGCCGTTCGGGCCGGCGTGCTGCGGCACGCCGATCTGCCCGAGGGGCCGGTGGCCGTCCTCGGGCGGACCAAGTCTCAGCGGATCGGCCGGATGGTGACCGACGTGGTCGTGCAGACCCTCGACGGCGGGCTCGCCGAGATCCGGATGAGCGAGCCCGTCCTCCAGGCGACCATCGAGCTGAGGACCTTCCTGTTTGAGGCAGTTTACGAGAATATCCTCGCGACGGCCGAGTTCTCGAAGGCCACGGGCATCCTGGGCGGGCTCTGGGAGAAGGTGCGGCAGCGGCCGGAGCGGTTCCTCGACCTCCGCACGGTCGAGGCGGAGGGGCTCGACGCGGCCGCCCGGGATTTCGTGGCCGGCATGACCGACCGCTACGCGGTGCGGCTCTACGAGCAGCTGTTCATCCCGACCCCGTGGGTCGAGCTCGGCGGGTAGGGACGGGGCCTAAGGCCTGCCAGGTCTGGGTTTACGGGCTGCATGCTATAATGAGGGTTTCGTACGCGCCGGACGGGCCGGCTCCTTGGCCTATGTTGCTCGATGTGCGCAAGCTGAGCGGGGAGTTCGAGCGGGTCCAGCGCCGGTACGCGCCGGAGGCGTTCCAGGGCGCCGACGACTACGCGGTCCGCGCGCCGGTCGTGCTGGCGTTCGAGGTGCGCAAGGACCGCGACCGGTATCACCTGACCGGCACGGTCGAGACCACGCTCGAGTTGGCCTGTGGCCGTTGCCTCGAAGTGTACCCGGAGCCGGTGCGGGCGGCGTTCGACCTGCGCTACCTGCCCCAGTCGGCCAACACGGGCGAGGGGGAACGGGAGGTCGAGGAAGACGACCTGACGACCGCCTACTATCGGGACGAGACCATCGACCTCGGCGACCTGGTGCGGGAGCAGCTCTATCTGGCGCTGCCGATGAAGCCGCTCTGCCGCGAGGACTGCGGGGGCCTGTGCGCCGAGTGCGGCGCGAACCTGAACGTGACCACGTGCGGATGCCCGCAGCGCTGGGAGGACCCGCGGCTGGCGGGTCTGCGCGCCCTGCTCGACGAGAGAAAGGACTGAGCGACACACCATGGCGAACCCCAAACGCCGACACTCCAAGACCCGGACGGCCAAGCGCCGCACGCACGACGCGCTGCAGCCGGTGCCGATGAGCGAGTGCCCGCAGTGCCACGAGCGCAAGCCCCCGCACCAGGTGTGCCCGCACTGCGGGTTCTACCGGGGGCGCCAGGTCCGCGAGGTCGAGGAAGTCTAGAGTCTGAGGCCGGAGGCCGGGGACCGGGGACCGGGGGCGGCGCAGCCCAGCGCCGAGTTCTTGACCCTGTTTGACGTTCCGGTCCCAGGTCTCTCCGGTCTCGAATCCCGGGCCTCCGGCCCCTGGCCTCTTGAGCCCGAATGATGCGCATCGCCATTGACGCGATGGGCGGCGACTTCGCGCCGCGCCACATCGTGGACGGGGCGCTCGCGGCCGCCCGGTCCGTGGGGTGCGGGCTGGCGCTGGTGGGACGCCGCGATGCGATCCAGGGCGAGCTCGATCGCCACGCCGATCGGGACCGCCTCGACGTCCGCGTGGTGGACGCGCCGGACGTCATCGCGATGGCGGAGGCGGCGGCGGCCGCGCTCCGGCGCAAGCCGAAAGCGTCGATCCGCGTGGCGGCGGACCTGGTCGCCGCCGGGGAGGCCGCGGCCCTCTTCAGTGCCGGGCACACGGGCGCGACGGTCATGGCGGCCCACGGCGCGCTCGGCATGCTGCCGGGCGTGGACCGTCCGGCCCTCGCCACCACGATTCCCACGAGGCGCCAGCCGGCGGTGCTGCTCGACACGGGAGCGACCGTCGGCTGCCGCCCGCCGCACCTGGTCCAGTTCGCGGTCATGGGCAGCGTCTTCGCGCGCGTGGCGCTCGGGCTCGAGCGGCCGCGCGTCGGGCTGCTGTCGATCGGCGAGGAGGAGACCAAGGGCACCGACCTGACCCGCGAGACCCACCGGCTGCTCAAGGGCGCTCCGGTTCATTTCATCGGCAACGTCGAGGCGCGCGACGCCTATTCGGGCGTCGCCGACGTGATCGTCTGCGACGGGTTCACCGGCAACGTGGTGCTGAAGGTGAGCGAAGGGCTGGTCGAGACGGTCGAGGCGCTGCTCAGGGAGGAGCTGTCGTCCACCTTCGCGCGGCGGATCGGCTACCTGCTGTCGCGCCGCGCCTTTCGCCGGTTTCGCCGGCGCGTGGACTACTCGGAGTACGGCGGCGCGCCGCTCGTGGGCGTCGCCGGGCTGTGCATCGTCGGCCACGGGCGCTCGTCGGCCAAGGCCGTGCGCAACGCCGTCGTGCTGGCGTCGCGGTTCGCCGCCGAAGGCCTCGTCGATCGCGTGCGCCGGGAAATCGCGGCGGCGTCGGTCGCCTGGGGGGAGCCCAAAGCGGGCCAGTCATGATTGCCTTCATCTTTCCGGGACAGGGATCGCAGAGAGTCGGCATGGGGCAGGCGCTCGCCGAGGCGTTTCCGATCTGCCGCGACACGTTCGCCGAGGCGGACGCCGCGCTGGGCGAGCCGCTGAGCACGCTGTGCTTCGCGGGGCCGGCCGAGCGGCTCACGCTGACCGAGAACACGCAGCCGGCCATCCTGGCGATGAGCGTCGCCGTGGCGCGGCTCCTGCAGTCGCGCGGCCTGGAGCCCGCCTGGCTGGCGGGACACAGCCTCGGGGAATACTCGGCGCACGTCGTGGCCGGCACGTTCTCGTTCGCCGACGCGCTGCGCATCGTGCGGCAGCGGGGGCGGTTCATGCAGGAGGCGGTTCCGGTCGGGGAGGGGGCGATGGCGGCGGTGCTCGGCGCCGACGCGGAGGTCGTGGCGCGCGCGTGCGCGGAGGCCGCCGGCGACGACGTGGTGAGCCCAGCCAATCTCAACGCGCCGGGGCAGGTGGTGATCGCGGGCTCGGCGGCGGCCGTGGCGCGGGCCGGGGAGCGCGCCCGGGCGCTGGGCGCGCGGCGGGTCGTGCCGCTCCCGGTGAGCGCCCCGTTCCACTGTGCGCTGATGCGGCCGGCCGAGGCGCGCCTGGCGCCGCTGCTCCGCGCGCTCGAGGCGCGGGATCCCCGCCTGCCGGTCGTGGCCAACGTGGACGGCGAGCCCAAGCGCGACCGCGCCGCCGCGATCGAGGCGCTCGTCCGCCAGGTGTCCGCGCCCGTGCAGTGGGAGGCGGTCGTGAAGCGCCTTGCGTCGGAAGGCGTCCGCACGTATGTTGAGGTGGGCCCGGGGAGCGTGCTGGCCGGGCTCGTGAAGAAGATCGACCGCGAGGCCGTCGTGCAGAGCGTCGAGGACGAAGCCGGGGTGGCGGCGGCGCTGTCTCTGGCGGAAGGCGGCGGCGGCGGCGCGTAGCCCCTGGGCTGCGGCTTCCTTGGCCCGCCGAAGCTCGAAGAGCGAAGGCGGCTGGCCCCCGGGCCCCCGGGCCCCCGGCCTCTGGTCTCTGGCCCCCGGCCTCTGGGTCTACTGATATGATTGATCTTTCCGGCCGCGTGGCGATCGTCACGGGTGCCTCACGGGGGATCGGGCGGGCGACCGCCCTGGCGCTGGCGCGCCAGGGGGCGAGTGTCGTGGCGGCGGCGCGCGGCGATCACGCCGACGCGGTGGCCGCGGCGATCGAGGCCGGCGGCGGCCGCGCGGCGGCCGTGGCGGTGGACGTCACCGATCCGGCGTCGGTCGAGCGGATGGCGGCGGCGGCCGCCGAGCGGTTCGGCCGCGTGGACGTGCTGGTGAACAACGCGGGCATCACGCGCGATCAGCTGATGCTCCGCATGAAGCGGGACGACTGGGACGCGGTCGTCGCGACCAACCTGACGGCGGCGTACACGTGCGTGCAGGCCGTGCTGCGGCCGATGATCAAGCAGCGCGCGGGCCGCATCATCACGATCAGCTCGGTGGTCGGACAAGCCGGCAACGCCGGGCAGGCGAACTACGCCGCGTCGAAGGCGGGCCTGATCGGGTTCTCGAAGGCGCTGGCGCTGGAGGTGGCCTCCCGGGGCATCACCGTGAACGTCGTGGCGCCCGGTCTCATCGAGACCGACATGACGCGCGCGCTGGCGGCGGACGCGCAGGAGAGCTGGGCCGGCCGGATCCCGATGGGCCGGCTGGGCCGTCCCGAGGACGTGGCCGACGCGGTGTGCTTCCTTGCGTCGGACGAGGCAGCGTATATTACTGGGCAGGTGCTCGCCGTTAACGGCGGCATGTATACGTAGGAGGAGCTGAATGGGCGTCGCCGACAAAGTCAAGAGCATCATCGTGGAGCAGTTGGGCGTGGACGAGGAGGAAGTGACGCCCGATGCCTCGTTCGTCGACGACCTCGGCGCCGACTCGCTCGACACCGTCGAGCTGGTCATGGCGTTCGAGGAGGAGTTCGGCATCGAGATCCCGGACGAGGATGCCGAGAAGATCACGCGCGTCAAAGAGGCGATCGAGTACATCGACGCGCACGTCAAGTCCAAGAAGTAGCCGGCGGCGCAGCACCGCGGGCGATCGGGGCCAGGCCGTCCGGCGCGGTCGGGGGGCTGGCTTCCCCACACATCCACAGCAGACGGAGGGGGTTTGGGCAGGCGAGTAGTCGTGACGGGCGTGGGGTTGGTTTCGCCCCTGGGGATCGGGACCGAGGCCAACTGGCGCGCGCTGGTCGAGGGGCAGAGCGGGATCGGCCCGATCACGCACTTCGACGCCTCGCAGTTCTCCGCGCAGATCGCCGGCGAGGTCGACGGCTTCGACCCGCTGCAGTTCATCGAGAAGAAAGACGTCAAGAAGATGGACGTCTTCATCCAGTTCGCGATTGCCGCGTCGCAGTTCGCGATGGATGACGCCGATCTGACGGTCACTCCTGAGCTCTCGGCCCGCGTGGGCGTGTTCATCGCCTCGGGGATCGGCGGCTTCACCACGATCGAGCGCGAGCACCATGCGCTCATCGACGGCGGCCCGCGGCGAATCTCGCCGTTCTTCATCCCGGCGGCCATCATCAACCTGGCCGCCGGCCAGGTCTCCATCCGCTTCCGGGCGCGCGGCCCCAACTCGGCCACGTGCACGGCCTGCTCCGCGTCGGCGCACGCCATCGGCGACGCCTGCGAAATCATCCGGCGCGGCGCGGCCGACGTCATGATTGCCGGCGGATCGGAGGCGGCGATCACGCCGATGGGCGTCGGCGGGTTCGCGGCCATGCGCGCGCTGTCGACGCGCAACGACGCGCCCCAGAAGGCGAGCCGTCCATTCGACCGCGACCGCGACGGCTTCGTCATGGGTGAGGGCGCCGGGGTGGTGATCCTCGAGGAGCTCGAGTTCGCCCGGCGTCGCGGCGCCTCGATCTACGCCGAGCTCGTCGGCTACGGCATGTCCGCCGACGCGTTCCACATCACCGCGCCGTCGGAGGACGGCGACGGGGCGGTGCGCGTCATGCAGGCGGCGCTCGCCGACGCGGACATCCGTCCCGAGCAGATCGACTACATCAACGCCCACGGCACGTCGACGCCCCACAACGATCGTCTCGAGACCCTGGCCCTCAAGCGGTGCTTCGGCGAGCACGCGCGCAAGCTGGCCATCTCCTCCACGAAGTCGATGACCGGGCACCTGCTCGGCGCGGCCGGCGGCCTCGAGGCCGGCATCACGGTGCTGGCCGTGCGGCATCAGATCGTGCCGCCCACCATCAATCTCGACCACCCCGACCCCGAGTGCGATCTCGACTACGTCCCGCACACCCGGCGGGAGAAGTCGATCACCTACGCGCTCTCCAACTCGTTCGGGTTCGGCGGCACGAACGGCGCGTTGCTGTTCAAACGGTACGAGGAATGACCGGCGGAGGCGGGGGCCCCGCCGGTGGAGCAGGCCATCATGAAGATCGCGGTGTGCGTGAAGCAGGTCGTCTCCCGGGAATGGCAGCTCCGGGTGGACGAGTCGAACACCTGGATCCGCGACCAGGACGCCAGCTACGAGCTCAACGAGCCTGACGCCTACGCCCTCGAGGAGGCGCTCCGCCTCAAGGAGCGCCACGGCGGCGAGGTCGTCGTCTGCTCGGCCGGGCCGGCGCGCGTGTCGCAGGTCGTCCGCGAGGCGCTCGCCCGCGGCGCCGACCGCGCCCTGCTCGTCGAGGACGACCGCCTCGTCGGCGCCGACGCGTTCGCCACGGCCTCGGCGCTGGCCGCCGCGCTCAAGGACGAGCGGTGCGACCTGGTCCTCACGGGCCTGCAGTCCGACGACAGCGGGTTCGCGCAGACCGGCGTGGTCCTGGCCGAGACGCTCGGCCTGCCGCACGCCACCATCATCATGGAGGTCCAGGTGGCCGACGGCGCCCTGCGCGTGAAGCGCGAGCTCGAGGGCGGCTGGTTCCAGTGGATCGCCATGCCGATGCCCGCGGTGCTCACGATCCAGAGCGGGATCAACCAGCTCCGCTACGCCACGCTCAAGGGCATCATGGCGGCCAAGAAGAAGGACGTGAAGAAGGTCGCGGCGCCGGATCTGGCGCCGCAGCACGAGATCGTGCGCCTCTACTTTCCGGAGAAGGCGAAGGCCACGCGCCTGATCGACGGGGCGCCGGCCGACGCGGCCAAGGAGCTGGTCCGCCTGCTGCGGGACGAAGCGCGCGTGATTTCCTAGCGAATCGGGGGCGGATGTCATGATTCTCGTCATCGCCGAGCATCTCGAAGGCAAGCTGAACCGCGCCTCGTGGGAGGCCGTCGCCGCGGCCCAACAGACGGGCGAGCCCGTGAAGATCGCCGCGCTGGGCGCCGCGGTCGCCGGCGTGGCCGCCGAGCTCGCCGCCGCCGACGCAGCGGAGGTGATCGTAGTCGAGCACCCCGCGCTCGCCGCCTATACCGCCGATGGCTACGTGCAAGCCCTGGCGGCGCTGGTGACCGCCGAGGCGCCCGCGGCCGTCTTCTTGCCCCACACCTACCAGACGCGCGACTTCGCGCCGGCGCTGGCCGCGCGGCTCGGCCGTGCCCTGCTCACCGACTGCCTGGGCGTCAAGGCGGACGGTGGGGGACGCCTGTTCGTGCGCCCGATGTTCCAGGGCAAGCTGCACGCCGACGTCCGGCCGCTCGGGCCGTCGCCGCATCTCGTGACCTTCCAGATCGGCGCGTACCGCGCGGACGCCGCCGCCAGGGGCGCCGCGCCGGCCCCGGTCCGGACGATCGCCGGGGCGGTGGACCCCGCAGCCGTCCGGCAGAAGGCCGAGGCCCCCTTCCAGGAGGCCAAGCAGGCGGTGGACCTGTCGCAGGCCGAGCGCATCGTGTCGATCGGCCGTGGCATCAAGGGGCAGGAACACATCCAGGTGGCCGAGAAGCTGGCGGCCGCGCTCGGCGCCGAGCTGGCGGCGTCGCGGCCGATCTGCGACGCCGGCTGGCTGCCGATGGAGCGCCAGATCGGCAGCTCGGGCCAGACCGTCGCCCCGAAGCTGTACGTGGCGCTGGGCATCTCGGGCGCCATTCAGCACCTGGTGGGCATGAAGGGGTCGCAGGTGATCGTGGCGATCAACAAGGATCCCGACGCGCCGATCTTCGAGGTGGCCGACTTCGGCATCGTCGGCGACCTGTTCGAGGTGGTGCCCGCGCTCGTCGCCGCGTTGAACGGCTGACGGGCCGTCGCCACGCGTGACCATGATCGAGACGCTGATCTTCTGGGCGCTCTGTCTGGGCTTCGCCGCGAGCTTCGTGGTGCAGGTCTGGCGACGCCTGCGGCTGGTGGCGCGCGCGCCGGGCCGCCTCGGCTTCGACCGGCCCGCCCTCCGCGTCCGCCGCTTCCTGCGCGACGTCGTCTTCCAGTCCCGCACCATCGCCGGACGGCCCCTGGCCGGCTTCGCCCACGCGCTCGTGTTCTGGGGCTTCGTGGCGTTCGCCGGCTACTCCTCGACCGAGTTCCTCTACGGTCTCGGCCTCGCCGACCTGCGGCGCACGCCGTTCTTCGAGGCCTACGCCGTGGCGCTCGTGCCGTTCGCGACGGCCTGTCTCGTCGGCATCCTCTACCTGCTCGTGCGCCGGGTGTTCGCGCGGCCCGCCGGGCTCGGCGACCACGTGTCGATGGAATCGGTCGTGATCGCGATCTTCATCGCCGCGCTCATGATCACCTTCCTGCTGAGGTTCGGGCTCGCGGACGGGAGCGTCGCCGGCCGGGTGAACTGGTGGACGCACATGCTGGTGATCCTGGCCTTCCTGGCGCTGATCCCCGCCTCGAAGCACCTGCACCTCGTGCTGTCGCCCTTCACCGTGCTCCTCAAGTCCCCGGTCCTCGGCACGGTGCCGAACCTCGACTTCGAGAAGGAGGAGGTCGGCACCGAGACGCTGAAGGACCTGTCCCGGAAGCAGGTGCTCGACGCGTTCACGTGCGTGGAGTGCGGGCGGTGCCAGGACAACTGCCCGGCGTTCGGATCGGGCAAGGTGCTGAACCCGAAGAAGCTGATCCTGGACAGCCAGGACGCGTTGCTCGAGGGCGCGCTCGACCGCCGCGTGGTGGAGGTGTACGACGAGGGCGTGCTGTGGCAGTGCACGACGTGCGGCGCCTGCGAGAGCCAGTGTCCCGTGGGCATCGAGCACCTGCCGCTCATCATCGGCGCGCGGCGCGGTCTCGTGTCGAACGGCGAGGCGCCCGACTACCTGGGCAACGTCTACAACCAGCTCGAGCGCCGCGGCAACATCTGGGGCCTGACCTACGAGGCGCGCCAGAAGTTCATCGAGTCGGCCGGCCTCGAGATTTTCGACGCCGCGAAGCACGAGTACCTCGTGTGGCTGGGCTGCGCCGGCGCGTTCGAGGCCGACTTCCAGAAGGCGCTCCGCGCGCTGTTCGACATCCTGCGCGCGTGCGGCGTGCGCTTCGGCGTGCTCGCCAGGGAGCGGTGCACCGGCGACGTCGCCAAGCGATCCGGCAACGAGTACATGTTCCAGGAGCTGGCCACCCAGAACATCGAGGACTTCCGTGCGAGCGGCGTCACGAAGATCCTCACCTCCTGCCCGCACTGCCTGAAGACGATCGGCGACGACTACCGTCGCTTCGGCTTTGACGCCGACGTGGTGCACTCCTCCGTGCTCGTCGCGGAGATCACGCGCGGGTTGGAGCCGAACGTTGCGACGGTCGAGCCGGTGACCTTCCACGATCCGTGCTACCTGGGCCGCTACGCCGGCCACGTGGACGAGCCGCGCGAGCTCCTCGAACGCTTCGGCGGCAGCGTGCGCGAGCCGGACCGGACCCGTACGAACCCCTTCTGCTGCGGCGCGGGCGGCGGGCTGCTCTTCGAGGAGAAGGAGGAGGGGACGCGCATCAGCGACGTCCGCTTCAAGCAGCTGCAGGCGACCGGCGCCGGCACGGTGGTCACGGCCTGCCCGTTCTGCTCGATCATGCTGAAGGGCGCGCAGGCGAGCGCGCAGGCCGACACCGAGTTCGTGGACCTGATGGCCTTCGTCAACGGACGGCTCCAGAAGGCGGCCGACCCCTCGGCGGGGGCGCCGTCCGCCTCCGCCGGCGCGGCGCCGCCGGCCGCGCCGTGAGCGACGTTCCCGAGTGGCGCCGCTCGCGGGCGAAGCGCGTCCAGGCGGCGGCCATCGCGGCGATTGGCGCGCCGCTCGTCGGGCTGATCGGCCGGACGCTGCGGTGGCGCGTCGAGGGCCTCGAGCACCTCGACGAGGTGGTCAGGAGCGGCCGCCAGCCGATCATGGGCTTCTGGCACGGGCGGATCCTGACCGCCACGTGGTTCTTTCGCGGTCGCGGCATCGTGGTCATCACCAGCGAGAACTTCGACGGCGAGTGGATCGCGCGCATCATCGAGCGGTTCGGGTACCGGACCGCTCGCGGGTCGACGTCGCGGGGCGCCGTACGGGCGCTCCTCCAACTCAAGCGGGACCTCGCGGCGGGCTGCCCTGTCGGCTTCACGCTCGACGGCCCGAGAGGTCCGGCGCGGCGGGCGCAGCCCGGCGCCGTCTGGCTCGCCGGCGCCTCGGGCCAGCCCCTCGTGCCGTTCCACCTGGAAGCGGCGCGGCACTGGTCGACGAGAAGCTGGGACCGGACGCAGATCCCGAAGCCGTTCAGCCTCGTCGCGCTCGCCGTCGGCCGGCCGATCGAGGTGCCGCCCGACGCCGACGAGCCGACGCTCGAGGCCAAGCGCCTCGAGCTGGAGACCTCGCTCGAGAGCCTGGCCGCCCGGACGATCGCGCTGCTGCAGCCGGGCACCGCGAGCCGTGAGCCCTGAGCCGTGAGCCCGTCATGTCTCTTCTGGTCCTGACGTCGGAACGGTTTGCCGAGCACATGACGCCGCCGGGGCACCCCGAGCGCCACCAGCGCGCGCAGGCAATGGAGGCCGTCGCGCTGGGGTGGAAGGCACGAGGCGGCGCGGTGGCCGAGCCCGAGCCCGCCGGCCGCGCGGCGCTCGCGCGCGTGCACGCGGCGCGGTACCTCGACCAGCTCAAGGCCCTCCGTGGCCGGTCCGCGATGCTCGACGCCGACACGTTCACCTCGCCCGAGAGCATCGACGTGGCCGCGCTGGCGGCGGGCGCGGCCGTCGCCGCGGCCGACCACGCGCTGGACGGACGCGGGCCGGCGCTCGCGTTCGTGCGCCCGCCGG
>JAHECP010000280.1 GCA_024641665.1 Acidobacteriota bacterium | reverse complement strand
CGCCGGGCGCGGCCGCGCTCGGCCGCCAGGCGCTGCACGCCGCGCGCCTCGCGTTCACCCACCCGACGACCGGCGCGCGCGTGAGCGTCACCGCGCCGCTGCCCGAGGACATGGCCCGCCTGCTCGCGGAGCTGCGCGGGCACGCCGGCACCCCGACGAAAGAATCGCGACGCCCGCGGCGCGCCGCCAGGACGTGAAGGCGACTCGACCCGTCGCACCCGCGGCGCACGCACCCACACCGGCGGCACAGGTCTCCGACCCGTGCCCGGCCGTTCACCCGCGCCGGGCGCCGAAGTGTTCGTCCACGAACCGCACGAGCTCCTCGATGCCGTCGTACGCGCGCGTCGTGCACCATGGGTCGGCGTTGCCGGAGATGAGCCGCGAGATCACGCCGCGCCGATCGGCGCGGTACAGCAGATACGCGCGCTGCGACGTGCCGGGCGCGCGTCCCAGCACGTAGCCCATCTCGAACCCCACACCGAAGCTCGAGCCGGACGCTTCGGCGACGATGGCGTCGCACCCCGACAGCCACTCGATGTCGCGGAGGTACACGTCGCGCTCGCTGAGCCGGCTCTCGACCGCCTCCACGTCGTCCTGCAGCAGGTGCTTGGTGACGACGATGTGGCCGTGGTGCTCGAGGCGGTCGCAGAGCGCCCGGGCGGCGTCGAGCGCGCTCCGGTCGCCCCTGACGGTGCAGGCGAGGTAGATTCGCATGGGGGAGAGAGTACCATGCCAGGGGTCAGGGGTCAGGGGTCAGGGGTCAGCTTGCCGCGCCGTAGCGCGTGGCGCGAAGGCGGGAGGCCGGGCAGCCGGGCCGGACGTCCTATTCTCGAACCACGGTGCGCCGGCAAGGCGCCGGTGCGTTGGAGGTCGTATGCGACAGGTGACGCGGTGGGCGTGGATCGGGGGCGTGGGGCTGGTCGTGGTGGGTCTCGCGGGCGCGGCGGCGCTCGGCGTGCAGCAGGTGCCCCAGACGCCGCCGAGGACGTTTCCGGTCCCGACGGCCGACACCGGGCCCGTGCCGATCCAGGGCAGCGTGACGATCAGCAACATACCGACGGTGAGCGCCGCGCAGTCCGGGCCTTGGGCCGTCAAGGTGGACGGCGCCCAGCAGGTGCACGTGCTGGCGCCGGCGTTCCTGCAGGTCGGCGAGACCTACAGCTTTCGCTGGACGATGGATCGCGAGGAGCGCTACAGGGTGCGCTCGATGAGCGACGGCTGGGTGCTGGGCGAGGCGGTGGGCGGCCCGCGTCCGGGCGTTCAGCGCTGGCTGAACCCGTCGCTGGCGATCTCGATCGAGTACGTCGGGCCTGCCCAGGGCGGGACGGCGCGCTGACGGCGGGGGCCGGTGGGGTAGAATCCGCCCAATGCTCAGCGCGCGCATCAAGCGGCTGCGGCCCGACGTGCCGCTGCCCGTCTATCAGACCCCCGAATCGGCCGGCTTCGACCTGGCGGCGAGCGAGGACACGACGATCGCCCCCGGCCAGGTCGCGCTCGTCCCGACCGGCCTCGTCATCGAGGTCCCGCACGGCTACTTCCTCGGCGTCTTCGCCCGCAGCAGCACGCCGCTCAAGCGTGGCCTGATGGTCGCCAACGGCGTGGGCGTCGTCGATCCCGACTACTCGGGCCCTGAGGACGAAGTGAAGATCGAGGTGGTGAACTTCACCCAGGCCCCGGTGCACGTGAAGCAGGGCGACCGCATCGCCCAGGGGCTCTTCGTTCCGGTCACGCAGGCACGCTGGGACGAAGTGGCTGGGATGCGTCCCGAGTCGCGCGGCGGCTTCGGCGCGACGGGATGAGCGGCTTCGCGCAGCGCACGGCGTCCCTCGACTGCGCTCGGGACAGGTCGGCCGTGCGCCGGCGGCGCCGCGCCGGGTCGTAGCCCTTCACGCCGAACTGGAACTGCCGTCCCCAGTACGCGACGTTGAGCAGCAGCGGCACGTGGAAGGTGCGGAGGCCGGACGGCATGACGAGCCAGCGGCCCAGCCGGCGGGCGATGCGCCACGGCGTGTAGAACCGCTTGTTGATCCACTCGAGACCGCCCATCAGATCCTGCCGGGTCATCCGGGCCGGCTCGAACACGGCCCACTTGTAGTCGTAGTGCGACCAGTCGAGGTCCACGATCCGGTCGCGCATCTCCTCGAAGAGCCGCGTGCCGGGCAGCGGGGTCAGGATGGACGCCTGCATCGCGTCGACGCCGATGTCGTCGAGGACCGCCAGCGTGGACGCGAAGACGTCGGGGCCGTCGGTGTCGAAGCCGAAGATGAGGCCGGCCTCTACCACCATGCCGTGGCGGTGAATCGTCCGGACGGCGTCCTTGTAGAACCGGGGCGGCTTGAGCGTCTTGCGCTGGGAGCACAGCGCGCGCTCGGAGAAGCTCTCGAGGCCGACGAACACGCCGACACACCCGGCGCGGCGCATCCAGCCCAGCAGCTCCGGGTCGTCGGCGATCTCGACCGATGCCTGCGTCGCCCATGTCTTCCCGAGCGGCGCGATGGCCTGGAACAGCCGGAGGGCGTACTCCCGATCCTGCGTCAGGTTGTCGTCGATGAACAGGAAGAAGGTCTCGTCGAAGCTGTGCAGGTGTTCGACGATATCGCCGATGTCGCGCTGGTAGCGCTTGCCGTCGTAGAAGGCGGTGATGGAGCAGAACGAACACCGGTTGCGGCAGCCCAGCGTCGCCGAGCAGGTCTGGACCGAGACGTAGCGCGACCGGTTCAGCAGGTGCCGGGGCAACGCGAGAGGGATCTCACGGTCCGGGTCCCCGCGATAGAGCGGCTGAAGCGTGCCGGCCTCCACGTCCTTCAGCAGCGCCGGCCACGCGCCGCCGGCAGGTCCGGCGACGATGGCATCGGCGTACCGGCGCGCTTCGGCGACGTTGAAGGTCGGATGGAAGCCGCCCAGCACGACGGGAACGCCCCGCTCCCTGAACCGGCGGCTGAGCTCGTAGCTGCGCGGCGCCGTGGCGGTCATCACCGTGATGCCGACCAGATCGACCGGCTCGTCCCACGGGATGTCGTCGACCTGTTCGTCGACGAGCCTGATCTCGTGCCTGTCGGGCGTCAGCGCGGCCACGCTGAGCAGCGACAGCATCGAGAAGCGAAACGTCTTGCCGTTGAACAGACGTTTCTTGCCCAATCCCCGCCAGCGTCCGGATGCGGGCGCGATGAGGAGAATTCTCATGGGCCCACGCTAGCAGGCCCGACGTCGGCAAGTCGTGAGCGAACCCTGAAATGACGTGAGAAACCGTGTCGTGTGCCGGGATGGCGCACACCTGAAGGATGTGCGCTACGGCAGGTGTGGGCGGCGTGGCGCTCAGCGGTGCACCGAGTAGGTCACCTTGACGACCAGCGACTGGTTGTCGCGGCCGCTGAACGGACCGTCGGTGAACCGCGTTCCGTTGTAGACGACGTAGAGGTTGTCGATCGTGCGGAAGATGTAGTTGAAGCGCACCTGCACCGCGGCCAGCTGGCCTTCGCTGTTGTACTGGAAGTAGACCGACGTCGCCGCCGAGGTGCCGAAGGCGACGCTGGTGCGCAGGCCGACGAGGTGCGTGTCGAACGCGCCTTCGGCGAGCGCGACGTCGTTGAACTCGTAGCCGGGCGAGATCGACAGGTGCGCGTTCGGGCGGAGGTCGGCCTCGAGCGCCACCGTCCGCCGCGTGCCGCCGTAGAACCCGCCCGCCTCGGCTTCCACGCCCACGCTCACCGGCCGGCCCGACGAGGTCCACACCCGGGCGCCGAAGGTGTTCCACTCGTACCGCGCCGACGGGAGCACGACGCCCTCGGCGATCTCGAACGGTTCCTCGGGGTGGTCCACCGAGTTGCCGAAGGAGAGGTCGATCGAATCGCCGCTCTGCAGCGCCGCCTCCAGGCTGAACTCGATGTCGCGCGTGCGCAGCACGCCGGCGTGGTCGTGGTAGACCGTCACGCTCGGGCCGATCTCGAACTGGCGGATGGGGCCGCCGCCCGGCCGTGGCTTGAGGTTGAACGAGGAGCTGACCATCCGGTCGCGGCGCCGCACGTAGCCGACGGCGGGGTCGAACTCGGCGTCGATGTCCACGTAGCTCGCGCTCGCGCTGACCAGATCGTCCTCCCAGGCGGCCGAGCCGTGGCGCGCCCACTGGGTCGCGCCGCGGCCCTGGGCGTCCTCGGCCGCCAGCAGCCCGGTCAGGGTGAGATGGTCGCGCACGACGAAGCGCGCGTCGGCGCCGACGACCTGGTTCCAGGCGCCGTCGCCGCGCCGGCTCGTGGCGATCGCGCCGACGTACGAGCGGCCGAACAGCTCGCGCCGGAAGCGCGCCACGCCGAAGTTCTCGCCCGGCAGACCGCTCGCCGAATCGGTCTGCACGTTCAGCACGCCGACGTCGAAGCCGCCGACCTTGCCGGTCAGCTTGCCGCCGGCGATGATGGGCACCGGCGAGCCCGCGCGCGAGAGTCCGACGCGCCGGCTGTAGAAGAGCTCGAGCGGCGGCGAGCCGTGGTAGCCCTCCTGCGCCACGGCCATCATCAGCGAGTCGCTGCCCTCGATGAAGAACTGGCGCTTCTCGGGGAAGAACAGGCTGAAGCGCGTCAGGTTCACCTGCTGCTCGTCCGCCTCGGTCTGTGCGAAGTCGGGGTTCACCGTCAGGTCGGCCGTCAGCGTCGACGTCACCGCGATCTTCACGTCGTCGAGGCCGACGTCGCGGATGCCCCGCGCGCCCGGCGGCTCGTCGGAGGCGTCGAGCCGCTCGACGCCCGCCACGACGTACGGGCGGATGCGCAGGCGCTCGGCCTGCACGATGTCGGTCACGCCCGCGAGGTGCCCGGCCTGCGACACGTGGATGAACTCGAAGTCGCGGCTCCAGTTCGTCCAGTAGGCCTCCTCGTTCTTGCGCCGGATGATGCGCGCGAAGTTGAGACCCCACCTCTGCTCGCGGTCGCCCGAGAAGCGCAGGATCTTGAACGGGATGGCCATCTCGGCGGTCCAGCCCGTGTCCGTGATGACGGCGGCGGCAATCCACTGCTCGTCCCAGTCCTCGTCCTCCGACGATTCGTTCCGGACCACCGCGTCGTAGCGCGTGCCGCGCGGGTTCACGCGGAACAGGAACCCGTTGCGGTGGTCGTGGTAGGTGTCGAGGAGCACCGAGAACGAGTCGTCGGCCTCGAGCTCGTTGTCGCGCTTGAGCTCGGTCGCACGGATGCCCGCGGGATCACTGTCGGCGAGCTCGACGCCGATGTAGAGGTGCGTGCGCGTGTACACGAGACGAACGCGCGTCGCCTCGCTCGCCGGCTCGCCTTCGCCGGGCTCCTTCTGTCGGAAGTCCGCGACGACCGGCGCCGAAGCCCACTCGGGATCGTCGAGCCGCCCGTCGATCACGGGTGCCGTCTCGACGGCCTGGGCCCGGGCGACGGGAGTCGGCGGCGCCGGCTGGGCGGAGAGCGCTGCGCCGCCCAGCCACGCGAGACCCAGCAGGGCGGCCGCCGTGTGCGGGACCGTCATCAGGGCATCTCCCGCCCGCGGTCGGTCGGCTCGCGGTGAGAGGAAGAGGGACCGCGGGCCGATTACCTTACTCTACGCGGACCGTTCGGGTGGCGTTTACCCAGGACAGGGCTCGTCGTGCCCCGGTGGCCCAGGTCTTCGACCTGGGCCTGGAGTTTCTACATTTCGTCACGCCGCCGCGGCGCTCGTGAGCGCACGGTCCGTGATGGAGACGTCGAATTCTTTGAGCAGTTCAGGATGGTCAA
>JAHECP010000279.1 GCA_024641665.1 Acidobacteriota bacterium | reverse complement strand
CGCCCAGCCGGCGCGCGAGGGAGCGACGCCGCCCGTCGGCGAGCCGTTGGTCGAGGATCCGCCCGGCGTCGGCGGCGTCCCGCGCGTCGAGCGTCGGCACGAGTGCCCGGAGAAGCCACGCGTACGCGCGCGCCAGGCGCGAGAGGGGCGCCGGGCTCACGGCTCGACCCTCGCGCTGGCCGGCGGGCGGTCGAGCACGCCGGCGTCCTTGATCATCCGGTGGAGGCGCCCGATGCGGAGCGCTTCTTCCCGCGCCACGGCGCGGCCGAAGGGCGTGGCCCGGTAGTAGCGCCGCCGCTCGTCGGTCGACTCCTCGTCTGACGGCGGCTCGGTCTCCTCGATCAACCCCGCGGCCACCATGCGTTTGATCGCGGCATAGAGCGTGCTCGTGCCGAGCCGCATCTCGCCGTCGGTGCGGCGGTCGATGTCCTGGAGCAGGGCGTATCCGTGCCGCTCGCGATCGAGCAGCGACAGCAGGATCTGGAAGACGTGCGGCGGAAGAGGGAGCAGGTCGCCGGCGTTGGGCGGGTCGGCCGCCGCCTGAGGCTCTGCCGGTCGGTCTCTCGTCATATGCTCTAGCATACGATGGAATAGTTGCAGAAGTTCATCCCCAAACCCGGCGAACGGGGGAATGTCCGTATTCTCTTGTGGTTAGATAACTTAGCAGGCTACGTCCAACCGTGGTTCACGGCTGGAGGCCGAGGCGTGTCGGGTTCGGCCTCCACCTTCGTCCCTTCATCGGGCTGCCAGCCGGCGACGGCCAGCTGCGACAGGGCTTCGTCGCGCTCGGGTTCGTAGAGGGCCACCACGGCCACGTCGCCGTTGCGCGGCTCGAGCCCCAGGGTCATGGGCAGCGCCCGCCGGCCGCGCCTGATGGCCAGCACCACGAAGCGGTCGCCCCTGGCCGCGCCGGGGCCATCGGGCGCGACGGGCTTCGCGTCCTCTCCCGATGCCGTGGCCTCCGCGCCGGCTGGCGGGGCCGCGGTGCGCACGAACGTCTCCACGCGCAGGTACCCGTGCCGCCAGCGCACGTCCCACCGCTCGAGATCGTGCGGTCCGTCGAAGAGGACCTCGCCCGAGTGCTGCTCGATGTACTCGGGCGCCTTGTCGCTCGGCAGCGAGTTGAGCGCGACCGCGCCGCGCGGCACCTGGAAGATCTCCATCGCCCGCGCCACGAACAGGTTGTTCAGGTGATCGTTGGGCGTGGCGCCGATGGCCGTGCCCACCAGATCGATCTGCGCGCGCTGGAGCGTGCGCTCGGCGAGCGCGTCGCCGAAGACGACCGGGAAGCCGGCCTCCTCGGCGTCGCGGCAGTGACGCGGGTCCGAGTCGAGGAAGACGACGGGGGTGCCGGCCCGTTTCAGCTCGTCGCCGAGCGCGAGGCCGAGGCCCTGGGCGCCGAGAATCGCGACGCGCTCCCGTCCGGGCAGGCGCACGCGGAGCAGCGATGCCAACGGCAGCGCCGTGAGGCCGACCAGCAGGACCGTGGCGCCGATCGTCAGGAACACCAGCGCGCGCAGCTCGGGACCGCCCGGCAGGCCCTGCGCGATGAGCGTCTCGGCGGTCAGGGTGGCGATGGCGGCCGCCACGATGCCGCGCGGGCCCATCCAGGCCACGAGGATCTTCTCCCGCGCCGTGAGGCCCGAGCGCCGCGTGGACAGCCACACGCCGAGCGGCCGCACGACCAGCACGAGCGCGGCAATCACGAGCGCCCCGCGCGCGCCCAGCTCGCGGAGGTCCTCGAGGTGGATGGCGGAGGCGAGCAGCACGAAGATCAGGCCGACCAGCATCACCGTGAGCTGGTCCTTGAACTCGCGCAGGTCGCGGTCCACCGGCGTTCCAAGATTGCCGACCACCACGCCCGCCACGGTCACGGCCATGATGCCGCTGTTCGAGAGCACCTGATCGCTCGCGAAGAACAGCAGGACGACGACGGCGAGGCTGAACACGTTCTCGTGCCCTTGGGGCACGAGGCCGCGCACGCGCAGGAGGCCGCCCAGCAGCAGCCCACCAATCCCGCCCGCGATGACGCCGAACGCCAGGCGCACGACGAGGCCGACCAGCTCGCCGGCCACGGCGCCAGCGGCCGGGGCCAGCACGATCTGCAGCGTCACCACGGCCAGGATCGCGCCGATCGGGTCGATCAGCACGCCTTCCGCCTCGATCACGGTGCGCAGCTCGGGCCGCAGCCGGAGCTCCCGGACGAGCGGCGTCACCACGGTCGGCCCGGTCACCACCACGAGGCTGCCGAAGAGCGTCGAGAGGCTCCACGGCCACCCGAGCAGCAGACGCACCGCAAGCGTGGCGCCCACGAAGGTCACGAGCGCGCCGAGTGTGATGAGCCGGCGGATCGGCGCCTCCTGCCGGCGCAGGCGGGAGATCTCCAGGTTGAGGCCGCCCTCGAACAGGATCACGGCCACGCCGAAGTCGATGAGGCCGAACAGGCCCTCGCCGAGCGCGTGCGGGTCGATCCATCGCAGGCCGTCGGGCCCGAGGGCGACGCCCGCGGCCAGCAGCAGCACGATGCCGGGCAGGCGCAGGCGCCGCGCGAGGCTCTGGGCGACGATGCCCGCGGCCAGGGCGATGGCGAAGCCCAGCATGGGCGCCGGACCCGTCATGGCACGGTCAGGGCGGCGTGGAGCGCCGCCCGCTCGGACTCGACCCGCTCGGCGGTCCATCCGAGCTCGCCGGCCATCAAGGCGGCGGCCGCGTCGACGACGTCGGGTCCGGGCGCCGCGGTGTGGGCGAGGGCCGTGCGCCGCAGGACGGCGTCGGCGAGCGAGACGGCCATCTCCTCGCGCACGGCATGGACGATCTCGGCCTTGAGGACGGCGCAGCCCGGGGTCAGCCGCTCGGCGAGCTCGCGCCGCTCGCCGGCCACGGCAATCACCCCGGGGCAGCGCGTGCCGTACACGCGCGTCAGCGCGCGCAGCACATCCTCGTCGAGATCGAGGCGAGCCCGGCGAGCGTTCTCGATGGCCAGCGCCTCGACATCGGCGATGCCGGCGCCAGGCAGCGCCTGGGTTTCGGTCCGGCAGGCGGTCCTGGGACGGCCGAGCATCTTCTCCACGCGGTCCACGGCGCGCGCCGCGACGCTGCGGGCCGTCGTGTACTTGACGCCGACGACCGTGAGGGCGCCGGGGACGCCGTCGGCCGCGTGGTCGCGAACGTCGGACCGCGAACGCAAGGTCGGTTGCCCGTGGCGCCCGGTTGCCGCGGGCACGAGCCCGCGGTGCACCAGCGCGACATCGGCGCGCCCAAGCTGGAGCGCCGGGAATGCGTGGTTGACGTCGGCCAGGAAGGCGTCGACCTCGGCGGCGGTCGGCGTCAGGTCCGGCACGTCGGTCGTCTCGACGGACTGGCTCGTGCCGACCAGCGCGCGGCCGTGCCACGGCACGAGGGTCAGCGTCCGGCCGTCGGCGGCGGGCGCCGCGAGCGCGAGCTCCGAGACGGGCCGCGTCGTGACGAGGTTCATGGTCGTCACGAGCGGGAAGGGACGCGCAACGCCGAACGCGCCCATCACGCGGCCGGCGTGCGAGCCCGCCGCGTTCAGCGTGACGCGGGCGCGCACGTCGAGGTCCGCGCCGCTCAGGAGGTCGCGCGCCCGCATGCCGGCGATCCGGCCGCCCTCGCGGATGGCCTCGCGCGCCTCGACGTAGTTGGCGAGCACGGCCCCGTGCGCGTCGGCGCCGAGGCCGAACGCCAGCGTGAGGCGGTGCGGCTCGATCGTCTGGTAGTCGTACCACATGGCCCCGCCCGTGAGGCCGTCCGTGCGGATGCCGGGGAACAGGCGCGCACAGGCCGCGCGCGACACCAGCCGGGCGGCCGGCAGGTGCAGCTCCGGCACGACGTCGCGGTTGCGGCCGCGCCCGAGGAACGCGTCCACGCGGAAGCCCGCGCGGAGCGCCAGGCGGCCGCGGGTGAGCGCCCGGTAGGTGCCCATCAGGAAGGGCAGCGGCCGCAGCAGGTGCGGCGCGACACGCGCCAGCGCGCGCCGCTCGTGGATCGACTCGCGCGCCCGCCCGAGGTCGAAGGTCTGCAGCGAGCGGAGCCCGCCGTGCACCGTGCGCTGGTGGTTGAACGACAGGCCGCTCCCGAAATCGCCCCGTTCGACGAGCGCCACGGCGAGGCCGCGCTGGGCGGCGTCGTAGGCGACCGCCAGACCGTGGATGCCGCCGCCGACCACGAGGAGGTCGAAGGTGGTGTCGGCGAGGCGCGGGAGATTACGGATCATGGCGCTTTATTCTATAGTAAGGTGCCGTGCCGACCGTCGCGCCTGAGACCGCCCGGGTTCGCGAGTACTGGAACCGCCACATCCACGACCTGGAGATCACGCGCCATCCGGTCGGGTCGCCGGGCTTCTTCGAGGACCTCGACGAATATCACTTCGACAAGCTCCACCACCTGCTCCGCCTGGTGCCGTTCGACGGCTGCCGGAACCGGCGGGTGCTCGAGGTGGGGTGCGGCGCGGGCACGGACCTCGTGCGCTTCGCGCGCGGCGGCGCGCGGGTGGTCGGCGTGGACGTCGCCGCGTCGGCCGTCGCGCTGGCCCGCCGGAACATCGCGATCCAGCACCTGCGGGCCGGCCTCGTCGAAGGCGACGGCGAGGCGCTGCCGTTCCCGGCCGACACCTTCGATCTCGTGTACGCGCACGGCGTCGTGCAGTACACGGCGAACGACCGCCGGCTGGTGGACGAGTGCCGGCGCGTGCTCAAGCCCGGCAGCGTGGCGATCTTCCAGGTCTACAACCGCGTCTCCTGGCTGAACGCCCTCTCGAGGCTGATGAAGGTCAAGCTCGAGCACGAGGACGCGCCGGTGCTCAAGCGGTACAGCCCCGGCGAGTTCCGCCGCCTGCTGGAGGACTTCGGCACGGTGCGCGTCGAGGCCGAGCGCTTCCCGGTGAAGTCGCGTCTGCACGGCGGCTGGAAGGGCGCGGTGTACAACGGCCTGTTCGTCGGCACGTTCAACGCCCTGCCCCGGCGGTGGGTGAAGCGCTTCGGCTGGCACCTGCTCGCCTTCTGCACCAAGTAGCGGCGTTCCAAGGGCCCTCATGCAGATCGTCAAGGCGCACGCCTACGGCAACGACTTCCTGCTCGTCCCCGACGGGGCGGCCGGCGCCCGCGACCGCGCGGCGCTCGCGCGCGCGCTCTGCGACCGGCAGGCCGGCGTCGGCGCCGACGGCGTCATCTTCCATCGCCCGCATCCCGGCGGAGCGGCGATGCGGCTCGTCAACGCCGACGGCAGCCACGCGGAGGTGTCGGGCAACGGCGTGCGCTGTCTCGCGGCGTGGATCGTGCACCAGGGGCGCGCCGGGAGCGCCCCGCCGGAGGTCGTCGTCCGCACCGACGCCGGCGACAAGCGCCTGACCCTCCTCGAGCGGGCGGGCGGCCGCTACACCTTCCGCGCGGCGATGGGGCCGCCCGAGGGGATCGGCGAGCGGCAGCTCACGGTCGCCGGCGACGCGCTCACTGTCGTCGCGCTCCGCGTGGGGAATCCGCAGTGCGTAGTGCTCGGCGGTGCCACCGAGGCGCGGCTGGCGCGCTACGGCCGCGCGCTCGCCACCCACGCCGCGTTCCCCGAGGGCACCAACGTGGAGTTCGCCGAGGTGGAAACGCCGGGCCGCGTGCGCATCCTCATCTGGGAGCGCGGCGTCGGCCCGACGCGGGCGTCGGGCACCGGCGCCTGCGCCGCCGCCGTGGCGGCCGCGGCCTTCGGCGGCGCCTCCCGGGACGTG
>JAHECP010000278.1 GCA_024641665.1 Acidobacteriota bacterium | reverse complement strand
CCGGCGGCCGCTCGCCCGGGCGCGGCACGATCGCCGGAGCGCGCGCGGGCCGCGCGGCCGGCAGCGGCGCGACGCGAGTCTCCTCGATCTCCTGCAGCACGCCGGCGACCAGCGCCTCGACGACTGCCTGGCCCTTTTGCGGCGTGGCCAGCGTGGCATCGCCCCAGACGCCGGACGGCGAATATCGCCCGCGCCCGCCCTTCGCGCGCGTCAGCGGGCCGTCGCCCGCGCCGAAGTCCCGCGCGGCCTTCGTCATGTCCACCGACCCGGGATCGACGTACAGCAGCGCCGACGTCTCGACCTCGTCCGCGTGGGTGCCCCCCGGCTCCTGTCGGACCTGCCGCGCCGCCGCGTCTGTGATGCGGCGCGGGTCCGCATACCGGAGGAAGATCCCGTCGTCGGCCAGCAGCGCCGCCGCGGATCGCAACGGCCGGTCGTCGGCGACCTCCGCGGCGAGCACGTAGAACCGCCGTGGTCCGTGGGCCGCGAGCGAGCGGACGACGTCCACGAAGAGGTCGCGCGCCGTGTCGAGGCGCAGGCTGGCGGAGCCGGGGTACTCGAGGTAGTCCGGCGCGAAGTCGTAGGCCAGCGCCGGGGCGACCACGACGTCGGCGCGGTCGAGCACGCGCCGGATGAGGTACGCGGCCAGGATCCCGTCGGTGCGGAGCGGCAGGTGCGGTCCGTGCTCCCGGGCCGCCGCGCCGAGCGGGATGACGACCAGGGCGTCGGACGTGAGCCGCGCCTCGGCCTCGACCCAGGTGAGACGCTCGAGCAGGACGCCCTTCGGCTGGTCCTGCCTGGCGTGGGCCTCGGCGCCGGCCACGAGGGCGACGGCGACGAGCACGGCTGGCCACCGCGACATGAAGCACCTCCAGGGTTGCACCTGGGCTTTGGACGACCGCCGAACGGCACCGGCCGGCACGCCGGTGTGCGGTCCGAATTGTAACCAGAACGAGCGGCGACGCCCCTCGAACGTCAGCGAAGCCCCCGAACGTCAGCGAAGCCCCCGAACGAACAAGCGTCAGCTCTGTTAGGATGTATCCAATCACTCCGATGAGCATCGACTCCGAAGCGGCGCTGACGGGCGTGAGGCGGGTCGGGCGGCTGGTCGCCGAGACCCTGCGCGTCATGCGGGACGCGGTGCGGCCCGGCCTGACGACGCGGGCGCTCGACGAGATGGGTGCCCGTTTTCTGCGCGGGCACGGCGCCCGCTCGGCGCCGCAGATCACCTACGACTTCCCCGGCTTCACGTGCATCAGTGTGAACGAGGAGATCGTGCACGGCGTGCCGGGGCCGCGCGAGCTCCAGCCGGGCGACGTCGTCAAGATCGACGTCACGGCCGAGCTCGAGGGTTACATCGCCGACGCCGCCGTCACCGTGTCGGTGCCGCCGGTTGCCGACGAGGCGCTGCGGCTCGCGCGCGCGGCGCGTGCCGCCTTCGAGAAGGCGATGCGCGTTGCCACCGCCGGCGCGCGCGTGGCCGAGATCGGGCGCGCGGTCGAGGGCGAGGTGCGCCGCCGGGGTTTCGCCGTCGTCCGCGAGCTCTCGGGCCACGGCGTGGGCCGCGCGATTCACGAAGCGCCCACGGTGCCGAACTTCTACAGCGCGCTCACGCGCGGCCGGCTCACCGACGGCCTGGTCGTTGCTGTCGAGCCCATCATCTGCGCGAAGGCGTCGCCCGTCGTCGAGGAAGCCGACGGTTGGACGCTGCGCACCAAGAACCGCTCCCTCGCCGTGCACTACGAGCACACGGTGGTGATCACGAAGGGGCGACCGATGATCCTGACGGTCGCTTGAGAATGTCGAATGCCGAATGCTGAATGTCGAACTTCAATGTCGAATGTCGAATGAGAAATGCCGACGTGAGACGGCGTGACAGAACGCTCTAATTCGACATTCGCCATTCAGCATTCGACATTCGCCCGATTCAGTCATGTCTGACTGGGACGCAACCACCTACGATCGGCTGTCCGCCCCCCAGCGGGGCTGGGGCGAGGCGACCATGGAGCATCTGGCGCTCGCCGGAGACGAGACGCTCGTGGACATCGGCTGCGGCACGGGCCGGCTGACCGAGCGTCTGCTCGACCGCCTCCCGCGGGGCCGCGTCGTCGCGCTCGATCGCTCGATCAACATGCTGCGGACGGCCATGGCGAACCTGCGCCCGCGCTTCGCCGGTCGCGTCTGGTTCGTGCGCGCCGACGGCGCGTCACTGCCGCTCCAGCAGGTGGCGGACCTCGTCTTCAGCACCGCGACCTTCCACTGGATCCTCGATCACGACCGTCTGTTCCGCAGCCTGTTCGCGGCGCTCAAGCCCGGCGGCCGGCTGGTGGCGCAGTGCGGGGGCGGGCCGAATCTGGCGCGGCTCATCGGGCGCACGGCAGCGCTCGCGGCCGCGCCGGCCTACGCGCGCTTCTTCGAAGGCTGGCGCGATCCCTGGCGGTTCGAGGAGGCCGAGCCCGCGGCGCGTCGCCTTCGCGCGGCGGGTTTCGAGGCCGTCGAGACGTCCACGCACGCAGCGCCCGTCACCTTCTCCACGCGCGAGGAGTTCGAGGACTTCCTCGCGTGCGTCTGCGTGCGGAACTACCTCGCGCGGCTGCCGGACGCGGAGCACCAGCGGTTCCTGCACGCGCTGTCGGGGCAGGCCGCCGAGGACGATCCGCCCTTCACGCTGGACTACTGGCGGCTGAATCTGAGGGGCAGACGGTCGACGAGGCTCACGGCTCAGGGCTGACGGCTCAGGTCCTGTCACACCGTCACGCTGCTGCCAGACATCCCGTGGGGGCCGGCTTGAGCCGGCCCGAGGTGAAGAGTCCGAGGACCACGCCATGAGACGCTTCCTCATCATCCCGTTGCTGATTGGATCGCTCGCCATCCTGACCGCGCAGGCGCCGGCGCCAGGCGGCGACACGATCGCGAAGATTCGTGCCGAGGAGCTAACCCACTCACAGGTCGGCGCGATGTTCGACCACCTCACCACCGTGGTCGGACCGCGGCTCACGGGCAGTCCCGCGCTGAAGACGGCGCTCGACTGGGCGCGCGACGGGCTCGCGTCGTGGGGGCTCGAGAACCCGCGGCTGGAGGCGTGGCCGTTCGGCCGCGGCTGGCAGCTCGACGGCTTCGTCTTCGAGATGACCGGGCCGCGCTACCTGCCGCTCGCCGGCTTCCCCGAGGGCTGGTCGGCGTCCACCGCCGGCGAGATCACGGGCACGCCCGTCTTCCTCGGCGGCAAGTCCATCGACGAGGTCCGCGCCATGGGCGGCCGCCTGAAGGGCGCCATCGTCCTGGCGCAGCCGATCGAGACGCGCTTCGTGCGCGAGGATCGGCCGCAGCCGCCCGAGACTCCGGCGGCGCGCGCGGCGGCGCCGGTGCCGGCCGCGCCCCGCCGCGCCGGCCCGACGCCCCGCGACTGGGTGGCGCTCTTCCACGACGCCGGCGTCGGCGTGGTTCTCAAGCCGTCGCGCGGCGAGCACGGGACGATGTTCGTGATGGGGCGCGATTACGGCGCCGAGGCCGTGCCGTCGGTGGTGGTGGAGACCGAGCAGTACAACCTGATCGCGCGCATGCTCGAGCACGGGCTGCCGGTGACGCTGCGCGTCGATTTGCGCGCGCACTACCTGACCGCCGACACGAACGCCTACAACGTGCTCGCCGAGCTGCCGGGCACCGACCCCGCGCTGAAGGACCAGGTGGTGATGTTCGGCGCGCACCTCGACTCGTGGCATGCGGGGACCGGCGCGACCGACAACGCCGACGGCGTGTCGGTGGCGCTCGAGGCCATGCGCATCCTGAAGGCCGTCGGCGCGAAGCCGCGCCGCACGATCCGCGTGGCGATCTGGACCGGGGAGGAAGAGGGGCTGCTCGGCTCGCGCCACTGGGTGGAGCGGCACCTCGCGGGCGAGGCGAACAGGGCCGCGCGCGACCGCTTCGCGGTGTACTTCAACATCGACAACGGCTACGGGCCCATTTACGGCTACTACGCGGAGAACAACCCGGCCGCGAAGAAGCTCTTCGACGCGTGGCTCGCGCCGTTCAAGGACCTCGGGGCGCGCCACAACGCGCTCGAGGGCGTCGGTAGCACCGACCACGTGAGCTTCATCGACGCCGGCGTGCCCGGCTTCAACCCGATCCAGGACTACGACAACTACGACGTCCGCACGCACCACACCAACGTGGACACCTACGAGCGCCTCGATCCGGGGACGCTGAAGGAAGCCGCCATCGTTTTCGCGTCGTTCGCCTACGACGCGGCAATGATGGACCAGCGGTTTCCCCGGGCTCCGAGCCGGAGGTAGCGCAGGGCTTCAGCCCGGGCGTGGTTCCGGTGGCCCGGGTCTTTCGACCCGGGCTGCGCCGGCACAGGCCAGAGACCTGCGCCACCCCACGCCCAGCGCCCAACGCCCAGCGCCTGCACCCCGTCCGCTCGTGGCCACGTCGGGTTCCGAATCCGAACACCGGCGCGCGTACGGGCCCGGGTGCGCCGCCGAACGGGCCGGATGTTAGCGGGCTCACTGCCCGGCGGGCCGGCACGTGGCTTGAATTCGCAGGTTGCCTCCATTCGCGGGTGGCACCGCTGCCGGATTTCCGGAGGCCGTCATGCGCACGCTCGTCCAGGACGTCGTCTACAGTCACCGCTTCCTCCGGAGCCGGCCGGGCTTCACGCTGGCCGCCGCCCTCACCCTCGCCCTCGGCATCGGCGCCAGCACGGCGGTCGTGGCCGTGCTCTACGCCGCACTGGTCCGGCCGTTGCCGGTCGTCGCGCCCGATCGCGTCGTGCTCGTGCGCGAGACGGACGTGCGGCGCGGCGTGCCCTACTTCGCCTGCTCGCGGCGCACCTACACCGCGCTCGGCGAGCGCGACGATCTCTTCGACGTGGTGTCGGGGATGTACTCCCGCCTGGCCAACCTCGGCGGCATCGAGACGCCGGCCACCGTGGACACCCGGCAGGTCGACGCCGGCTTCTTCGCGCTCATTGGCGTCGCGCCGGTGCTCGGCCGCGGGTTCCACGCCGACGAGACACGCGCCGGCGCTCCCGCGCCCGTGGTGGTGCTCGGCAACGGGCTCTGGCACCGGCAATTCGCCGCCGACCCCGAGGTCATCGGGCGGGTCGTGAGCGTGGACGGGCAGGCGGCGACGATCGTCGGCGTCATGCCGCAGATGGAGGCCTGGCTGGACGCGGATCTGTTCGTGCCGTTCCAGACGATTGTCACCGAATCCCAGACGCGACGCATGCTGCTCGTGTTCGCCCGGCGGCGCGCCGACGTGCCCCTCGTGAAGGCGCGGAAGGCCGTGCAGGCGACCGCGGCCGAGCTCGGCGCAGCGTGGCCCGAGAGCCACGGTGGCTGGACGATCGACCTGATGCCGCTCTCGGACGTGGTGGTGACCCAGGCGGCGCGGCGTCACCTGCGCGTGCTCGGCGGCGCGGTGCTGCTCGTGCTGCTCGTCGCCTGCGCCAACCTCACCAGCCTGCTGCTCGCGCGCGCGGTGGGGCGGCGGCGCGAGATGGCCATCCACACCGCGCTCGGCGCCGGCCGCAGCCGGCTGGTGCGCCGCCTGATAACCGAGGCGCTGATGCTCGCCGCGCTGGGCGGCGGTCTCGGCGTGCTGCTGGCGCTCTGGGGCGTGGATCTCTTCCGCCGGTTCGGCTCGGGGCGCTTCCCGCGGGTCGACGCGGCGGACATCGGCCTCGCCGTGCTGGCGGCCGCCGCGGCCCTCACGCTGGCGGCCGGGCTGGCGGCGGGCCTGCTG
>JAHECP010000277.1 GCA_024641665.1 Acidobacteriota bacterium | reverse complement strand
CATGGCGTGGCCCGAGCAGCCGGTCATCTACGAGATCAACACCTGGGTCTGGCTGGACGACCTCAGCCGGCGACACGGCACGGCGGTGACGCTCGGCACCGTCCCGCCGGAGGAATGGGACGGCGTGGCGGTCCTCGCCGTGGACGCCGTCTGGTTGATGGGCGTGTGGCAGCGGAGCCCCGCGGGCGTCCAGGTCGCGCGGACGCTGCCCGATCTCGTGCGTGAATACCGGCACGCGCTGCCGGACTACACGCCCGACGACGTGGTGGGCTCCCCCTACAGCGTGCGCGACTACGTCGTGGACGAGCGGCTGGGCGGGCCGGAGGGCCTGGCGGAGGCGCGCGCGCAGCTGGCCCGGCGGGGCGTCCGCCTCCTGCTCGACTACGTCCCGAACCATGTCGCCCTGGACCATCCCTGGGTCACCAGGCACCCCGAGCATCTCGTCGGCGGCAGCGTCGAGGACCTGGCGCGGGCGCCCGACGAGTTCGTCGAGGCAGCGGGACGGGTGATCGCGTTCGGACGCGATCCCAACTATCCGCCCTGGACCGACACCGCGCAGCTCAACGCCTTCCATCCCGGGCTGCGTCTGGCGGCCGTCGATACGTTGGATCGGATCGCCGGCCAGTCGGACGGCGTCCGCTGCGACATGGCGATGCTCCTCCTCGACGACGTGTTCGCAGCGACGTGGGGCCCGCGCGCCGGGCCGCGCCCGTCGATCGACTTCTGGGCGGAGGTGATCCCGGTCGTCCGCGATCGCCATCCCGGCTTCCTGTTCGTCGCCGAGGCCTACTGGGATCTCGAGTGGGAGCTGCAGTTGCTGGGGTTCGACTTCTGCTACGACAAGCGCCTGTACGACCGGATGGTCTATGACGTGCCCGAACAGGTGCGGCTACACCTGACGGCCGACCTCGCGTATCAGCGCAAGCTGCTGCGGTTCATCGAGAACCACGACGAGCCGCGCGCGGCTGCCCTCTTCGGGCCGGCGCACGAGCGCGCAGCGGCGGTGACCATGTCCACGCTGCCCGGCGCCCGGCTGTTCCACGAGGGGCAGCTCGACGGGCGGACGGTCAAGCTGCCGGTGCAGCTGGGCCGGCGACCGGCGGAGTCCGCGGACCCCGGCCTCCAGGCCTTCTACCGCCGCCTGCTCCCGGCCGTGCGCGCGGCCATGCCGCCCGGCGCCGACTGGCAGCTCTGCGAGCGGACCGGCTGGCCCGACAACGCGACGTACGTGAACCTCGTCGCCTGGTGCTGGCGCGACGGCGCGACGCGCCATCTGATCGTCGTCAACCTCTCGGCGGTGCCGTCGCAGGCGCGCGTGCGCGTGCCGTGGGCGGACCTCGACGGCCGCACGTGGCAGCTCACCGACGTGCTGAACGACGAGGTGTACGATCGCGACGGCGGAGAAATGTGCCATCCCGGCCTGTTCGTGGACCTGGGCGGCTGGGACTTCCACTTCCTCAGGTTCCCGGCGTGATCGAGATGAAAGCCTTCCTCGGTGTGGCTCGCGCGCCGTTCCTGTTGCTCCCGTTCACGCTGGTGGCCGCGGGCGCGGCCGCCGGCGCCTACGAAGGCGCCTTCCGATGGTCGCGCACCGTCCTCGCGCTCGTCGGGCTCGTCGCGCTCCACGCCGCGGTCAACACGCTCAACGAGGTCAGCGACATGCGCCGCGGCATCGACCTGCACACCCGGCGGACGCCCTTCAGCGGCGGCAGCGGCACGCTGCCGTCGGGGCGGCTCGCGCCGCGCGCCGCGCTGGTGTTCGGCCTGGCCGCCGCCGCGCTGGGCCTGGCCGTCGGCCTCGTCCTCCTGGGCGCGATCGGCTGGCCGCTCGTGCCGTTCCTCGCCCTCGGCGCGGTCTCGGTGCTCGCCTACTCGGACCTGTTCGCGCGCATGGGGCTCGGCGAGCTCTTTGCCGGCCTGGGCCTCGGGCTTCTGCCGGTCGCCGGCACCGCACTCGTCCAGGACGGACGTCTCGGCGCGGCCGCGGTGACCGCCGGCCTCCCGGCCTTCTTCATGACGTTCAATCTGCTGCTCTTGAACGAGTTTCCCGACGAGGAGGCGGACCGCGCCGGCGGCCGGCGCAACCTCGTCCTGATCCTCGGGCGCCGGCGCGCCGCCGTCGTCTACAGCGTGATGGGGCTGCTCGTGCCCGTGTCGCTCGTGCTGGGCTGGCTGGCCGGCTGGCTGCCGGCGATCGCGCTCGCGGCCGCCGTGCCGTCGCTGCTGCTGGTGCGGCCGCTCCGTTGGGCGTTCGCCCGTCCCGACGAGCCGGTTCCGATCCCCGCCCTGGCGTCGAACGTCGTGTGGAACCTCGCCACGAACTCGCTGCTGGCCGCGGCGTTCGTCATCGCCGTGCGGCGGGGGTGATCGAGGGCGTTGCCTGCTTCCCGTTGCGTCTCGGCTCGCGGAAGAACCCGCCCGTGGCGAACGCGACGCCGAACCGGACGTCGTGCCCCTCGACGCTGGGCGGCGCTGCGTCTCCGAGCCACGCGGCGTTGCCGACCAGTTCCGCGAAGACGTGGAGCCGTCGCGCCAGGTCGGTGCCGAAGCCGGCCGGCCGCCCCGGCTTCGGGAAGGGGTACCAGCGGACCCCCGCGCCCATGCGGAGGAAGTTCTCGAAGAAGCGCGACGAGTACTTGTGCGCGTACGTCCAGTCGGCCACGCCGTAGGGAATCAGCGATGAGCCGCCGAGCGCGATCTTCGGTCCGACCGTCACGTTGCCCGACCAGAGCACGCCGTCGTAGCCCTCGAAGCTGAAGTTGGTCGTGCGGTACGTCAGCGTCGTGAACAGGAACGCGGCCACGGGCTCGGCGGCGAACAGGGTGTCGTAGTAGTAGTCGAACCCCACCTCCACGTCGGTGTCCTGGAGCGCCACCTGCTCCGGGTTGTCGTAGACCGCGCGCGTGGACGCTTGAGCGAACAGCCGCACGGGGCGCAGGAGCCGGCTCACGGCTCCATCCCGCCTGCCGACCGGGTACCACTGCACGCCGCCGTTGAGCTGCACGTGCCGCTGGAAGAAGAACTCCGGCTCCGTGGTAACGACGGGGATCGCGTCGGCGAAGAGACCGATCTGACGGCCTGCGTCGAGCCAGAGGCCCAGGCGCACGACGACGAACCCGTCGACGCCGTCGTACGGCTTCTTGAGGTCGGTGAAGTTGAACCGGCTGAAGTGGTACTCCCCGATGACGTCGAGCTGGACTCGTCCGGCGCTGTCCGTGTCGGGAGGCCGGCCCTCCTGGTCGCGCGCCTGCGCCGCGGCGGTCGTCGCACCGGCCGTAAGGAGGCAGACGACCAGGACCGTGACCGCAGGTCCGCCGAGCGTGGCGATCTGCCGTGTTCGCCTGGTCATCGCGCTCCCCCAGGTCGAGGCTACGGCCTGGCCGTCACGTCGTAGTGCCACGAACGAACGAGGACATCCGTGGCGGCCCAGAAACCGACGTTGTCGGCGTTGGGATTCGCGCTCGCCGTGACCCAGCCCGTGACGTCCCGGCTCTCGTCCAGCGCGATCTCGATCGTCGGCGCGTTGGCCTTCCACGCCGACGTCCCGCCGGTCAGCGCAAAGCGCTGTCCACGCACCGGCGGCTGCAGAATCCAGCCGGCCGTCGGAATCGGAACGAGCTGCGACTCGACCGAGGCAGACTGGGCGTCCCACTGGTCGGCCGACACCCGCATCGACGAGAGCATCACCGGCTTGAACGCCTCGCCGGGCCGGCTGTCGAGCGCCACGCTGCCGCTCACCTCGACGGTGACGACGCCGGAGATCGAGCTCGACGTCGGCGGGCTCAGCCGGATCTGACCCGTGAACTGAAGGCCGGAGATCGACCCCGTGAACGAAACGACCAGATTCGTGCCGTCGACGGTCCAGCTCGCCGCGAGCGGCGCGCCCTGGTAGTAGGTTCCACCGGACCAGAACGACGGCGGCAGGATCAGGGAGGTCCCCCATCCGGACGTCGGACCGTAGTTGAGTCGAAGGTAGCCGCTGTCGGTGTGGAGTGCGGCGTACTGCGGGTAGTCGGACCCGCGGCCGTACGCGATCTCGACGATGTCCCCCCGCTGCGCCACGCTCCAGGTGGCCTGAGTCGTCGTCGGCGCGCTCGGAACGCTCGGAGCGGAGTGCGACCCGCCGCCGCAGCCCGAGACCACGAACGCAATCGCGGCCACCACGCCTGCCGCGCGGGACGGGCGACAGGACGACGCCATGCGGCCACCTGCCGTCATGGGCCTGCCTTCACCACATCTACCGACGCGAGCGGCGTCGCCCCCGCCGGCAGCGGTCGCGCCGGGTAGTCGCCCGTCGTCGCTGCCCGTTCGAGGTACTGTTCGAACGCCAGGCTGGCGTCCGCAGAGGCCAGCACGAGCGCGATCTGGAAGCGTTGGCCCACCGGCCCGCCGAGGAACGCCTTCTGCTGCCATGTCCCCGACGGAGGCACCGGCACGACGGGCTCTCCTTGCGGCCACCAGCCGACCCCGTTCATGGGATGGACGACCAGCCAGAGGCGGGAGCCGGCGGGAATGGCACCGGCGTTTCCGCTCACCACGACGCCGGACGCCACGGCCGCTCCGGGTGATGGCGAGAGAATGGCGGCGCGTGGAAGCTCGGGGACCCGGGGGTACATCCACGATCCAAGCATGAAGGCCGACACCCCAACCGCTATCAGGCCGAACACGAACGCCAGCACGGTCAGCGGTCTCGGCCGCCGGAGGTCGCCCGTCTTCTGCGGGTCCTTGCGGTCCTTCAGGAAGGCACGCCTCGCATGGATGAGGGCGGCAAGCCCGGTGCAGAGGGCGGCCAGCGCGGTCAGCAGTCCGGCAAAGGACTCGATGAAGTCAGCCACGAGGCACCCCCGAACCGGCCGGGACGCGCGCAGCCTGGCGCCGGCATGGTACCACAAGCGGGCGCGACGCCACCGCGGTTCGCCGCGTCGCGCGCGAGGCCCTTGCTACGCCCGCTCCCACGTGCCCGCCAGCGTGCGCCACAGCCGCACCCACGCCCGCAGCCCGAGGCGGAAGCGCTCGGGACGGTAGAACTCGTTGGGCGCGTGGATGTCCTCGTCGGCCGTGCTGAACGAGAAGAAGATCGTGTCCACGCCGAGCACGTCGCGGAAGATGTTGGTGACGGGCACCGTGCCGCCCATGCCGACGATGTCGGCGGGCGCGCCGAAGACCTCGGCGAGCGTTTGGGCGGCGGCGCGCACGACGGGACTGTCTGGCGACACGCGATAGGCGGCCGCCCCGCCTTCTTCCTTGATGGACAGGCTGACGCCGGGCGGGCAGCGGCGCTGGAGGTGCCGGCGCACCTTGGCGAGAATGTCATCGGGCAGCTGGTGCGGCACCAGCCGGCACGTGATCTTCACGTGCGCCTCGCTCGGCAGCACGGTCTTGCCGCCGGGGCCCTGGTAGCCGCCGTAGAGGCCGTTGACCTCGAGCGTCGGGCGGTACCACTGGCGCGCCAGCGTGCCGTAGCCGGGCTCGCCGAATGCGGCCGGCGCGCCGACCTCGGCGAGATAGCGCGCCTCGTCGAACGGCAGGCGGTCGAGCGCCGTCAGCCACGCCGGATCCGGCGGCTCGACCTCGGCGTAGAACCCCTCCACCGCGACGCGGCCGTGATCGTGCAGCGAGGCGACGAGCGCCGCGGCCGCGTGCAGCGGGTTGGCCACGCCGCCGCCGTGGCGGCCCGAGTGCAGATCCTTGCGCGCGCCGCGCACGGTGAGCTCGAGCGCGGCCAGGCCGCGCGCGCTCACCGTGAGGCTGGGCGTCTCGGCGCGCCACATCCC
>JAHECP010000276.1 GCA_024641665.1 Acidobacteriota bacterium | reverse complement strand
GCCGGCCCTTCATCGTGCCGCTCGGCGCGTCCACGCCGCGCGGCGCGCTCGGGCTGGCGCAGGGCGTCGGCGAGCTGGTCGATCAGCTCGGCGGCCAGCGGCCGCCCGACGTCATCGTCCACGCCAGCTCGTCGGGCGGCACGCAGGCGGGGCTCGTTGCCGGCTGCCGCCTCTTCGACCTTCCGACGCGCGTGGTCGGCATCAGCGCCGACGAGGAGGCCGGCGCGCTGTCGGCTCTCGTTGCGGCCCTCGTCGCGGGCATCGCGGGCGAGCTCGGCCTGGCCGCGGATCGGCTGGGCGGCCCGGCGCCCGAGGTGGACGACCGCTTCGTCGGCGGCGGCTACGGTGTTCCCACCGACGCGTCGCGCGAGGCGGTCGACCTCGCCGCGCGCACCGAGGCGCTGTTCGTCGATCACACCTATACCGCGAAGGCGCTAGCCGCGCTCATCGCTTACGCGCGGGAGGGACGCTTCGAGAACGCGGCGACGGTTCTCTTCTGGCACACCGGCGGACAGGTGGGGCTGTTCGCATGACCCGCCGCCCGCAGACCCCGACTCGCCATCTCTGACCCGGACATGCCTACCATCACCTTTCTCGGCGCCGCACGGACCGTGACCGGATCGAAGTACCTGCTCGAGCTCGACGGGCGCCGCCTGCTCGTGGACTGCGGGCTGTTCCAGGGGCTGAAGGAGCTGCGCGAGCGCAACTGGCAGACGCTGCCGGTCGACGCCGCGAGCCTCGACGCGGTCATCCTCACGCACGCGCATCTCGACCACTGCGGGTACCTGCCGCGGCTGGTGGCCGAGGGCTTCGCCGGGCGCATCTTCTGCACGCAGGGCACCGGCAACCTGTGCCGCATCGTGCTGCCCGACGCGGGCCGGCTCCAGGAAGAGGACGCCGAGCTCGCCAACAAGCACGGCTACTCGAAGCACACGCCGGCGCTGCCGCTCTTCACCGAGGAGGACGCCAACCGCGCGCTCGTGCAGCTGCAGCTCATCGGCTACGACCGGCCGGTGCCGGTGGTCGACGGCGTCGAAGCGATGTTCATCAACGCCGGCCATCTGCTCGGCTCGTCGTTCGTGAAGCTCACCTTCGGCGACGGCCGGCGGCGGACGCTGCTCTTCGGCGGCGACCTCGGGCGTTACGACCGGCCGGTGCTGCCCGACCCGACGCCGGTCGCCGCCGCCGACGTGCTGCTCGTCGAGTCGACCTACGGCGACCGGCGGCATCCGCCGGCGGAGGAAGAGGAGAAGCTGGCGGCCGTCATCAACCAGACGGTCGAGCGCGGGGGCAAGCTGATCATCCCGTCGTTCGCGATCGGCCGGGCGGAGGAGGTGCTCTACTGGCTCCGGCGGCTGGAGGAGGAGAAGCGGATTCCGCAGCTGCCGGTCTTTCTCGACAGCCCGATGGCGGCGCGCGCGCGCGAGCAGTACTCGGCGCGCCTCGACGAGCTCGACCCGGAGATCCGCGAGGCGTCGGAGAACGCGCACCGGTCCCGCCTGCACGCCGAGCACCGGATGTGCGCGTTCTGCACGGCGCGGTTCCAGGTCGTGTCGTCGCCGCAGCAGTCGCGGAAGCTGGTCGAGTCGAAGGCGCCGGCGATCATCGTCTCGTCGAGCGGCATGGCCTCGGGCGGGCGGGTCCTGCACCACCTGCGGGCCGCGCTCCCCGACGAGCGGCACACCGTGCTCTTCGTGGGCTACCAGGCCGCCGGCACGCGCGGCCGCCGGCTGCTCGACGGCGATCGCGAGGTGAAAATCCACGGCGAGCTCGTGCCCGTGCGCGCGCGCATCGAGCGGATCGACTCCATGTCGGCGCACGCCGACGCGGACGAGATCCTGCGCTGGCTCGGCGGCTTCGAGCGGCCGCCCGCCATGACCTTCCTCGTCCACGGCGAGCCGGAGGCGATGGCGGCGCTCGGCGCGACCGTCGACCAGCGGCTGGGCTGGCCGACGATGATGCCCGAGCACAAGCAAATCGTTGACTTGACGGAATTTCTCTCCTGAGGTGCTCGCGCCCCGGACCCGGCGGCCGATCCGGCCGGCGCCCGGGGTAATATGTACCGGTCGTCTATCGTTTCCCCTGTCTTACCGCGTCCGTCTTCGTCAACGCACTCATCCAAGCAGGTGCCCTATGAGCGGGCCACGCGTCTGGACGGGAGTCCTGGGAATGATGGTGATGGCGACCATGAGCTTCTCGTGCGGCGGAGCGCAGCCGACGGACACGCCGGCTGCGGCGCCGTCGCCGGAGCGCAAGTACCTGCTCGAACGCGTAGACGACGCCGCGGTGGCGCAGATCTACGCCGACGGGTTCGCGCAGCTGCCCCTCAGGGAGAAGCTGCTGATCTGGCACCTCTACGAGGCCGCGCTCGCCGGTCGCGACATCTACTACGACCAGCGCTACGCGCACAACCTCGAGATGCGCGAGGTGCTCGAGGAGATCCTCACGCATCCGGCCGGGATCGACCCGGACACGCGGCAGGAGATCGAGCGCTACACGAAGCTCTTCTGGATCAACACCGGCCCATACAACAACCTGACGGCGCGCAAGTTCGTGCTCAAGTGCACGCCCGAGGCGTTCGCCACCGCCGCGAAGGCCGCGGCCGCCTCCGGCGCGAGGTTCCCGCTCGCGGACGGCGAGTCGGTCGACGCGATGCTCGCCCGCATGCAGCCGCTCTTCTTCGACCCGACCGTGGACCCGATCGTCACCAACAAGACGCCGGGACCGGGCAGGGACATCCTGGCGGCCAGCGCGAACAACCTGTACGTCGGCGTGACGACGAAGGACCTGGCCGGTTTCAGCGAGCGCTACCCGCTCGACTCCCGGCTGGTGAAGCGCGACGGCCGGCTCGTCGAGGAGGTGTACCGCGTCGGCGGGCTCTACGGCGATCGGATCTCGACGATCGTCGAGCACCTCGAGGCCGCGGTTCCCTACGCGACCGAGCCGATGGCGAAGGCGCTCCGGGCACTGGCGCAGTTCTACCGCACGGGCGAGACCAAGGACCGGGAGGCGTACGACATCGCGTGGGTCCAGGACAAGAACTCGCCGGTCGACACCATCAACGGGTTCATCGAGGTCTACATGGATCCGCGCGGGCAGAAGGGTTCGTGGGAGGCGCTCGTCTACTACGTCAACCCGGAGAAGACCGAGGGCATCCGCAAGCTGGCCGACTCGGCGCAGTGGTTCGAGGACCGCATGCCCTGGGACCAGAAGTACCGCAAGGGCGGCGTGCGCGGCATCACCGCCAACGCCATCGACGTGGTCGTCGAGGCGGGCGATTCGGGTCCGGTCACGCCGGTCGGCATCAACCTGCCCAACGACCAGCGGATCCGCGAGACCTACGGCAGCAAGTCGGTGTTGCTCTCGAACGTCAACGAAGCCTACGACAAGTCCACGTCGCCCGAGTTCCGGAAGGAGTTCGCCTGGACGCCCGAGGAGGCCGCGCGCTCCGAGAAGTGGAGCTCGATGGCCGGCGAGCTGACGACCAACATGCACGAGGTCATCGGACACGCGTCGGGCAAGGTGGCCGAGTCGCTGAAGATCTCGCCGCAGGCGGCGCTCAAGGAGCAGTTCTCCGCTCTCGAGGAGGCGCGCGCGGACCTCGTGGCGCTCTACTTCCTCCCCGACCCGAAGCTGGCCGAGCTCGGGCTGGTGCCCGCCGCCGACCAGGCGGAAATCGTCCAGACCGAGTACGAGGGCTACACGCGCAACGCGCTCGTCCAGCTCCGGCGCGTCCGCGAGGGATCGCAGATCGAGGAAGACCACATGCGCAACCGCCAGATGGTCGTGCGGTGGCTCATGGCCAACACGAAGGCGATCGACGTGCGCACCCGGGACGGCAAGACGTACTACGTGATGACCGACGCGAAGGCCTTCCAGGAGGGCGTGGGCCGGCTCCTCGCCGAGGTGCAGCGCATCAAGGCCGAGGGCGACTACGCCGCCGCCACGACGCTCTTCGAGACCTACGGCGTCCACTTCGACCCGGCGCTGCGCGACGAGGTCGTCGCGCGGGTGGACCGGCTGCACATGCCGTCCTACACGGGCTTCGTGATGCCGCGCCTCGAGCCGGTCACCGGCCCGGACGGCCAGATCACCGACGTGACGATCTCGTACCCCGCGGACCTCACGACCCAGATGCTGGAGTACTCGGGACGCCGGCTGCCGGGATAGCGCGCCGGCCGGGCGGTCGCGCGCGAGCAGGTCCACGGGATTCACCAGGGAGGGCACGAAAGGGCACGAAGCCGTCACCCGACCGGCGGCGGCCCGACAGCCGAATCCGCCTGCATTCCGCCGTGCGCTCCGCGGTGAAAGACATGCCGATGTCCAGGACCCGCCCGTCGCGTGTCGCGCTCGTGTTCGGTGTGGCGGCCGTGTTCGTCGTCGGCGTGTCCGGCCGCCAGGACGACGACGCGGCGCGGCGCCAGGCCGTCCTCGCGGCCGAGGACGCGCGCGCGCCGACCCAGGCCGATCTCCAGACCCTGCTCGGCGCGGCCCGCGACGCGAGCGACCCGGATCTCCAGGCCGTCGCCGTGCGGGCGCTCGGGCGGCTCGAGCGCCCGGACCTCGTCTCGACGCTGACACCCTTCCTGAAGGCGGCCTCCCCGGACGTGCGCGCCCAGGCGGCCAACGCGATCGGCCAGTCGGTGTCGGCGGCCAAGGGCGCCCCGGTGGACGCGGCGCGCCGCGCGCTCGGCGGCCGGCTGAAATCCGAGACGGACCCGCGCGTCCTCGGCGTCGTGGCGGCGACCCTCGGGCGCCTGCCGTACACCGACGCCGGCGACGCCCGGAGCGCCGAGTCGGCGCTGCTCGACGCCTCGTGGGCCGGCTCGAACCTCACCACGGGCCCGGCGAACCAGCGCTCGGCGTTCGGGACGCCCATCGTGGGCCTGACGCTCGGCTTCGGCGGAGCCAAGGAGGCCGCGCCGCCGCCGGCACTGCTCGGCGTGGCCGCAGGCTTCGAGGCGCTCGTCCGGCGGAACGCCCGGTTCTACAAGCCGTCGGACGCCGCCGTCCAGCGCCTTCGCGAGCTGGTGACGAACCCCGTCGAGGAGAACACCGGCGGCGGCGATGACGGCGCCGAGTCGTCCGGGCTCGACGCGGTGACCGCCGACGCGCCCGTCCGCGTGCGGCGCCTGGCGCTTCAGGCGCTCGCGACGGCCAAGGTCGCCGGCGACCGGGTCGTCGAGATCGCGCTCCAGGACCCGGACCCGCAGGTGCGCCGGCTCGCCGTCATGGCGGCAGCCACCTCAACGGCCGGCGACGCGCTGGCCGCCCACCTCGCGCGGGGCCTCACCGACGACGATCCCATGGTGCGGATCGAGGCGCTGCGCGCCTACGGCCGCGTGCTGCGCGGCGCCCGCGGCTGCGGCGTGCTGGTCTCGGCCGTCTCCGACGTCAACACGCACGAGAAGCTGGAGGCGATCGACCAGCTCGGCGGCGGCTGCGCCGACCCGGCGGACGCGGTGGCGGCGCTCGAGATGCAGGCCGACGCGATCGGCCACGTCGGTGATCGGTTTTGGCACGCGCCGGCGCACGCGCTCGTGTCGCTCGCCAGGCTGGCGCCCGGAGAGGCGAAGACGAGGCTCGCGGCGTTCGAGACGCACGCCGTCTGGCAGGTGCGGATGTACGCGGCCCGGGCGGCCGCCGCGCTGCGGGACGAAGCGGCGCTCCGCCGGCTGGCCGCCGACGCCACCCCGAACGTGCGCGACGCGGCGGTCGAGGGGCTCAGCCGGCTCGTCGGCCACGAGGCCGACGACGTGTACCTCTCGGCGCTCGAGAGCGACGACTACCAGCTCGTGCGGAGC
>JAHECP010000006.1 GCA_024641665.1 Acidobacteriota bacterium | reverse complement strand
TTTGGGGGGTTGGGCTACGGATCGGGCGGATCGAGCGCCAGGAGCGGGTGGTTCTTCCTAAGGATTCTCAAGATCCGGCCTGTTCCGAAAACCCTGTCAAGTCCGACTCCCGCCGCCTCCACCACTTAACTCGTTCTACCGAGTGATGTTCTACGAGATTTGGATCCGGCTCACCGTCCCCGGTACGGGGCGGCGTCTCGTTCAACCGACAAGCCACGGAGCAGCGACTGATGCCGCGACGACGCGATGGCGCGTGCTACCTCTTCCACGACTACGACCTTCGAGCAGTATGCGACAACCAACGGGAGCAGATGAAGAAGGCGATTGAGAACGCCGACGCGAACACGATTCGTTCAGGCGATCTCGACGACTTGACGGAGGCGTATGTCACCCAGTTCGCGCTCGACGTCCCGGAGCTGGCCGAAGGCGCGACCAGCGTCGAGGTCGAGGAAGCACAGGTGGACGTGAGCCACGATCCGAGGCGCTTCATCCACGACCGCGACGAACCGTTTTATGTGCCCGGTATCCGAGCCACCTATTTCGTGCCTTACACAGGCGACGGCCAGATCTTCAGGTGCCAGCCAAGCAGCTTCACCACAATGATACCCGCAGTAACCGGCCTACTGGAGGACGAACTTGTGTTCGCGGTGGAACGGCCCGACCAGAACGTCGGCGCGACCAAGCAGGCATTTGAGGGGGAGTTGAACCGAGTGAAGGAGTACCTCGCCTGGGTGCGTCGGGATTCGGAGGCGTTCAATGCTTCCCTCCCAAATGAGGCGAGGCGATTGTTGACGGCCAGGAAAGAACGGCTCGCGCAGGTGGAACAAGGTATTGACTCGCTGGGCGTTCCAATTCGGAAGGCCGGAGCATCTCGCGGCTCTGTCCCTTCAGGCCCCGCAACACCTCCTGCGCCCAAGCGAGCCGTGGAGAAGTACGACGTCGCATTGTCATTTGCGGGAGAAGACCGTGAGTATGTCGAGGCCGTCGCCCAGGGGCTCAAGGCCGCTGGTGTCAGCGTGTTCTACGACAAGTTCGAGACGGCGGCTCTATGGGGCAAGAACCTGGTGGATCACCTGGCGGACATCTACAAAAATCGCTCGCGCTACGTGGTGATGTTCGTGTCCAAGCACTACGTCGCAAAGCCTTGGACCACTCACGAGCGTCAGCACGCCCAGGACCGCGCTCTGGTGGCAAGAGAGGAGTACATCCTGCCAGCTCGATTCGACGACACTGAAGTGCCGGGATTGACGAATACCGTCGGGTACGTTTCGCTTAAAGACGTCCCTCCAGTTCGACTTGTCGAAGTCATTGTGACAAAGCTCCGCAAGTCGGCCCGGTGATCTTCGGACGCGCACGCCTGAGTGTGCAATCGGTGACGCGAGCGCACGCGGGGCTACTGGAGGAGGCCGGTCAATAGTGGCTCGCCCTATCCCACAAAAAGACCCGGCTGCCGTTGCTGATCTCGTACGTCGCGCCAAAGAAGCGCGCCAGCGCCTGCCGGGCATCGTGCAGCAGATCGAGGACCTTGTCCGCAAGGTCGAACCGATCGAGCTGTTGTCGCAACTTACGCTTCTTTACCAGACCCACCCGGCCGACCAGCAGCCGAACCGCGACGAGTCTGCCCAGTGGCAGGTTCGAATCGAGTGGTTGACGTGGCTGGTGTTTTCTCGCTGCATCGAGGCACCGGAACACCCTGAGGTTATCGATGGGAGGATTCTCGGTCCGCTTGAAGAGCTGCTTAGCGAATACGTGTTCACAGTAACCATGACTCTTCCCGAGCCCGTCGATGGGCTCTCACGAGAACAGGACGAGGTCCGCTCCCTGATCCAGTTGGAATCGATTCACGTCCGAGGTGAAGCGTTCCAAAGCCAGCTTGACAATCTCGCGACCGAACTCTACTCACCTCACGACGAGTGGTGTCTCGCGAACCTTGGCTTCACGGTCCAAGACGCTTTCGTGCTTGGCCGGGAAATTGCAGACCGCTTTTCCGACAAACTCCATTCTCTGCGCGAGGCCGACGAAGAGATCGGGAGCCGACTTCAGGCAGATCCAGGCGTGGCTTTGACATTGGACCTGCCTCCGAGCATTCGAAACGCGCTAGCAGATGGCCTGCCGGATTCCGATCTGGAGGGCTTCGCGAAGTCGATTCGCATGGCATGGTTCTTCTCGAAGTCGCCGGAGATAGTTGGATTCACACAGGACGAACTCCAATCTCTCGTCGACGGGAGGGTCGATGCCGGACGTGTTGCGGCATTCCTGGCCTTTGCGTCGACAGACGCGCATGACATCGAGGGAGAACCGGACCTCCTGGCGCTGGCACCGACCGCCAAGACACCTCTTGTGCGACATCGCGACCGGCTCTACCTGTTCGTCCCTGGGCTCTTGTTCGAGGCGATCTACTACGCATTCCACCGTCGACTCTTCGCGGACGAAGCCTACCGTCCCACATACGACCGAGTTCGAGCCGCATGGCTGGAGCGTTCAGCCGTGGAGGCGTTCAGGAAGATGCTCCTTAACGCTGAGGCGGGCTGGGGGCTTGCCTACGGCCCGAAGCAGCATCGACTCGATCTGGATGGCCTGATTCGATACGACAACAAGCTGATCTTGATCGAGTGCAAGTGGAAAAGTCCGACGCTCCTTGCGCTAAGCGGCGATGTCGTCGCGGCGCTCAAGGACGTCGACGGAGCGATTCTCCAGCCGCTGGCGCAAGCGAAGCGTGCAAGAGATTGGATCCAGAAGAATGAGACTGCGGAGTTCATCGAGAAGACCAGCGGCCATCGAATCGTCGTCCGTCGGGACGATATAACCGAGACGTTCCTTGTGACGCTGGTCGGAAGCGGAGCGTGGGCGCTGGTTGCGGCGAACTTGACCCGGCTCGCGCCGCTCGGTCTGTTCGTCGACGGCGAGTATCCGTGGGCATTGTCGGTGAACGACCTCCGCGTCGTGGCCGAGTGCCTGGAGCTGCCGTCACAGCTGTTCGATTACCTCCGTCGCCGCTATGAGGTACAGCGGAATCCGAAGTTCAGATTCCACGACGAGTGGGATCTCCTTGGCGTCTATCTTGCGGGCGCACTCGACGTCAACGATCCGCAGTTCGCGGAGCCAGATTTGGTCACGTTCGATGGATTCGACAGCGAAATTCAGGACTACTACTACAGCCTCAGCAACCCGCACGTCGTCGCTAAGAAACCGAGGCGTCCGCTGCCGGACAACATTCGGGAACTCTTGCTGGCCGTGGAACGGGCGCACTCGTCTCGGAAGACAGATGCGATCTGCGTCGTCCTGAGCTGGCCGAACCACGGGCTCGAAGAACTTGGCAGAAGGCTTGACCAAGCTCGCAAGAAGGCAGTCTGGGACGGGCGTGCTCATGCCGTCGCCCTCGACCATCCCTGGAAATCATCGGGCGTCAGTTTCGCGTGCGGATACAAGAATCGAAGGGCGATTCAGGAGGTGCTGTGGAGAGCTTGCGAAACGCGGGTGGCGAGTTCGGACGCGTCTGAGTGGGTGGGATTCGGTGTCGATCTCGCCGCACCCTGGGACCCCGTCGTCGTCTACTACAACAAGGCACGATCCGAGCCTTCCGAAGGCTCGAAGGACGATGCAGCACAGTAGGCGACTGTCGTTGCCACGATGTTGCCAAGGAGAGCCGAAGGCGCTATGCGATCTGCCTCCAGACCTGCCGGACGGCCGCCTCCAGCGCCGTCTGACGCGACTGGACCCATGGGTTGTAGTGCCTTCGCGTCGTGGCGCTCGAGCTGTGGCCGAGGAGCACGGCCACGGTTTCGATATCCACGCCGCGCTCGAGCAGCGACACGGCGAACGAGTCCCGCAGCCGATGGAAGTGAAACTTGCGCACGCCGGCGAGCTTCGCGAGCGACCGAAAGCTCCTTCGCCAGTCTTCGATTGCCGACTTGAGCTCTCCGCAGCCGCTCCAAAACACGTACTCTCCGGCGGGCTGCTGCATGAGCGCCCGAACGGCGAACGCGGGCAGCGGGACGTAGACCGGCGTGCCGGTCTTTTGCTGGTACAGAAGGATCTTGTCGCCCTGAATGCGATCTCTTCTCAAGGACACGGCGTCCGAAATCCTCAGTCCCGAATAGCGCAGCAGGAGCACCATTGCGCGAAGCCGCCGGCCGTTGCCCCGGTAGCGCCGGCAGGCGGTCAGAAGTTTCTGCACGTCGTCGTCGCTGAGGGGCAGCGTTGGCGTGTCTTCGACCTTCGGCGGCTTGATGCGGGTCGCCGGGTTCTTCTCGATCCAGTCCGCGGCTTCGCAGAAACGCAGGAACGCCCGCAGCGTCTCCAACGTCTTCTGCTGGGTCCTGGGCGCGAGCGTCCAGCCCGCGCGAAGTTCGCGCAGGACGTCAACGGTCAGATGCCGGAGGTCGCGAAGGCCCTTCTTGTCGCAGAACGCCAAAAGATGCGCCTCGAGGACGTTCCGGTACTTCTTGAGAGAGCTTTCTTCGAGACTGCGTGCCTTCGCGTCGGAGAGGAACTTCGCCACAGCCTCGCTGATCGTCGGCGCGACCGTCCCGCCGATCCGCCCGGCCTTCTCCCACGCCCGCACAAGATCGGTTGCGGCTTCCCACGACGTCTGGTCGAGAGCCTTGTTGACACGCTCCCCGGCGAGGGTCCCTTCGACATAGACCGGGCAGGAACAGCGGCGGTAGCGCTGCGACGTCTGCGGGCAGGAAGACCGGTGTCGTCGGTAGAGCCGGAGCACGGCCCCACGATACCGCCGAAAACCTGCAAATCAGCTACAGCCAAAACAGCCGAACCCGTAAGTGGCTTGCAATCAGCCAGTTAAGTATGGCGGAGGGGGAGGGATTCGAACCCCCGGTACGGTTCCCCGTACAGCGGTTTTCAAGACCGCCGCCTTCGACCGCTCGGCCACCCCTCCTCTTTTGATCGGCGGGGCCCCCTGCCCTTCGACGATGCTCAGGGCACCCCGAGCGAAGTCGAGGGGTGCACCCCGCCTGGCGCGTTCGGTGGCGTGGGGCCCGCACGCCCACGCCACCTCCGCGCGCACTGTCACCTTCCGTGGCTCATTCCGTGGCGATGTCCGTGATCCTTCCGCAGTCATTCCGTGGAATGCCCCGCCTGGCTTCTTTTCCCTGGTTCCTTCCGTGGCGATTTCCGTGGCTCCTTCCGTGGTCATTCCGTGGTCATTCCGTGAATCGCCCCAGGCCGGTTCCCGCGCTTCCAAGCATAAGCCAAACAGACACTTGCGCAGCCGGCTTTTGGCCGGCTGCGGCGGCCGTCGAAAGAGCGGCTGGCAAAGCGGGCCAGGCTATCGCTCGTACGCGGAATCGTCATCGAGGTGAAGAGAGATCACGCGCAGGAAGTCGCCGTCGCGAAAGGCTACGGCGCGGATCCGCCGACTCAGGCGGATGGAGTACACCTTGGCGCCGTTTGGCGCCGTCAGGTACTCGATGGCCTCCCACCGGAAGCCCGTGTGGTGATAGAGGCCGTTCCAGTCCAGTTCCCCCAGCCGGCGCAGCGAACCGACGACCTGTTTCAGGTCGTCGGCCTGGAGGCGAAAGAAGACGTCCTGGAACGCGGGGCTGTTCAGGTCCAGTCGAACCCGGCTACCGGCGGCGGCCACCGGTGCGCCTCGGCCGACGCGTTCGGCCCGTCACGAGATCGTCGATATCGGTCTCCCGCGGCGTGTTCACCGCCGCCCACGTGAGCCCGCGCTCGATTCGCGAACGGTGCGGCTCCTCGAGCGCCCAGAGCTGAGTCTCGGGCACCATCGCCACCGCTGTGAGGACGAGGGTCCCGTCCTGGCGTCGTTCGAGACGCAACGTCTTGCCCGCGTACCGCTTGCCCAGCGAAATCTGGCCACTCTTGCCGACCACCTTGATCTCGAACTCCGTGGATTCAGCCACCTCGTTCATGCAATCATGCTATCATGCCACGGTGCGATTGGCAACGGCAGAGGCTCGACCCGTCTCACGGACTGCGGATACACGACCCGAGCGGCCGATTCTCTTCACCACGAACCCGTGCATAGGGCGGCGGGACGTGCCGGAACGCACCGCGCGTCAGGCGCGGTCGACGGCGCGGCGCGCTATCGTCTCCCGTTGACACCGACCCGGAACGCCACGAACGCCGTGCCGAACTTTCCCCCGTTCTGCTCCACCGGCATGCAGTCGTTGGTCGGCACCTCCTGGTACGTCCAGAACAGCGTCGGGTCGGCCGGGTCAACCACTACCGTCGAGAAGTCCATGTAGTTGGTGCCGTTGCCCGGCGTGGACAGATCCCATCCTTCCTTGATGAACACGTGGCGGCCCGCGACGGCCTTGACGAGAGGACGGAGCGTGCCGGGCGGGTCCGAGGCGAGGCGCCCGGTCACGTAGATCGAGGGGTAGCCGGATTCCGACGTGCGGTTCATCGCAATCCCGAGATTCCCGTTCGCGTCGACGTTCAGCGATGCGAAGATGATGTCGGCGGTCGGATCGCCGACCGTTCCCTGCTGGACCAGCTTCATCGTCTTCAGGTCGATCTCGACCCAGAACGCGCCGGTCCGGTCGTTCACCTGCGTGGCCGCGATGGCCCAGACGCTGCCGTGGCTGGCGACCGCATTGACCAGGCGTCCTCCGCCCGGACGAATCGGCGGCGAGACGAGACCCTTCTGCGGGAGCGGCGGCTGCATGGCCTGGGTCTTGGGCTCGGTGTAGGTCCTCCCCAGGCCCACGGCGATCGGTCCGGTCATCGTCGCCTTCGTCGGCGACGTCCACGTCACCTGGCGGATCTGCATCACCGTCTCGGCGTCCCAATCGGCCTGGAAGCGGTTGATGAAGGTCATGGGATCGGTCAGCTGCTTGTCCGGATTGAGGTCGAAGGCGGGGATCATCCCCTCATCGCCTCTCGATCCGTGGGTGCCCCGGGCCGGGTCGGCCGGCGCCTTGGGCGTCTCGAAGTAGTTCACGTGCGCGAGCGACGGCGCCGCGGTCCCCTTCCAGAGCAGGTCGGCCTTCGGAATGGCCACCATGGGGACCACCTTGCTGGTCACGCCGACGAGCGAGGTCAGGTACACGCCGTTGCGGTCGAGGCCAATCTTGTTGTTGTCGATCTCGAGGCCGTTCGGGACCTGATACAGCATCGCCTTCCACGGGTGCGTTGGATCATCGTCTGCGGACACACCAATCAGCATGTCGGAGGTCATCCTCGATCCGCCCCGGGCCGCTCGATTGATGTGCGTGTTCGAGGACGCGAACCAGCGGGACGAGAGCGGATCGTAGAAGATCCGCGGATCGTACGGATCGCCGACCAGCGTCGCGCCGGCGTTCGCGAGCGCCTTCGTCCAGAACTGCTCGAGCGTTTGATGCGCCTGGAGTTCGTGGCCGTCCACTTTCGAGCGGACCGAGAACCCGGCGTTGATGAACCCGACGAGAAAGCTGGGGCTCACACCGCACATCATGTCGGTCGACAGCGCCGTGTTTGGAGCCGGGTTCGGGCCGTTCGTTCCGGGGAACGTCTGGACGACCGTCACTTGCGCTGCCGCGATCGCGATCGAAGCCGCAAGCAGGCACGGCGTGAGGAGTGCTGCGCGCGTCGGTACTGATTGTCCGAGGAGTGTCATGAACGCTCCTTCTCGAGCAGGGAGGAAAGTGCCCGTTCCGTGCGCCCCGGGATGCTTCCGGGGTTCGACACTGACGCCGCCCAAGCTTGACAGGCCGCTGATATTATATATCATATTCAGCACTGCGCCGGCGACGGGCGCGATCCTCGAGTGGTTTCGGGGGCGTGAGAGAAGGAAACGAGGCGCGCTCACTCCTCGAGTCGCACGCGGAGAGTCGGCCGTGACACGGGCCGCCGATCGACGGAACCGAAGGAGAGGGCGGCGATGAAGGTTCAGTCGGTCCTGGATCCGCGAAGCGTTCGCTGCGACGCTGGATCGGAACGTCTGGCGGACTGCGACCGCGTGACCGACGGGGACGGCCGTGTTGTCTCGTCCCATGGACGCACCCGGGAAAGGTGGCCACATGAAGAAGCTCCTCCTGCTGGCGCTGCTGGTCGTCGCTCCCGCCGGTTACCTGAGTCACCGCGTGGCGGCCCGCGCGGCCGATCCCGCATCCGTCGTCGTGCTACGGGGCGTGACGGTCGTCGTTGGCAACGGCCAGGTCCTGCGCAACGGCGTCGTCGTCCTGCGCGGCGGGTTGATCGACGCCGTGAACCCGAAGACGCCGGTTCCGGCCGGCGCCCGCGAGATCGACCTCCAGGGACGCATGCTCTATCCCGGCCTGATCGACGCCCTGACCGATCGCGGCCTGCAGAAGCCCGCTCCCGAAGCCGAGGAGAAGCCGGCGGCCGACACGGAGAGCGCCGCGATGTTCGCCCACGTCCGGGCGGCGGACCTGCTGGATCCGGCCGGCAAGGACCTTGCGTCATGGCCCGACGCCGGGATCCTGGCCGTGAACGTCGCGCCGAGTCGCGGCATCTTCATGGGACAGACCGCGGTGGTGAGCCTCAGCGCCGAGCCCGACCGAGCGGTCCTGAAGCCATCGGTCGCCATGCGCGTCGCACTGCAGGGCCTGGGCTACCGAAACCGCCGCCTCGGCCAGCCGGAACCGGGGGGCGTCTATCCGACCCGCCTCATCGGGGTGCTCGCCTACATCCGGCAGACGCTGCTCGACGCGCACTATCTCTACGATGCGCAACAGGCCTATGCGGGGCATCCGGGGTCGGTCGAGCGGCCGGCCGCAGACCGGGGCCTGGAGGCGCTTCTGCCCGTCGCGCGCCGGACGATGCCGCTCATCTTCCCTGCCGAGCAGCGGCGCGAGATCCAGCGGGTCATCGACATCGCCGACGATACGAAGGTCGACTGCATCATCCTCGGCGGCTACGAAGCGCCGCAGCTCGCCGACGCGCTCAGGCAGCGCCACATCCCGATCCTCATCAGTCTCAACTACCCGGCGCGCGAGGCCGACGTCCATCCCGAGTTCGAGGTGCCCGTCCGCGTGCTGCAATTCCAGGAGCACGCGCCGAAGGCCGCGGGCGAGCTGGCCAGGGCCGGCGTGCGGCTGGCGTTCTCGTCGGCCGGCTTGAAGAGCGGCGCCGACTTCCTCGCGAACCTGCGGCTGGCCGTCAAGGCGGGTCTGCCGAAGGACGCCGCGCTTCGAGGCGCCACGTTGACGGCCGCGGAGATTCTCGGCGTCGATCGGGAGTTGGGAACCATCGAAGCGGGCAAAATCGCGAACCTGGTGGTGGCTGACGGCGATTTGTTCGACGAGGGGACGCGGGTCGACTCGGTGTTCGTGGACGGCCAGCGGCACGAGGTCGCGGCAGAGGCGCGCAAGTCGGCCGCTGGCTCCGCAGCCGCAGCGCCGATCGCACCGCCGGCGCCGCAACCGCAGCTGCCGCCGACGCCTCGCGAGGTGCTCATCAGGAACGCGACGGTGATGACGGTCACCGACGGCACGATCACGGGCGGCTCGGTGCTGCTGCGGGACGGCAAGATCGCCGCGGTCGGCACCGGCCTCGCCGCCGGCCCGCGGGCGCTGGTGATCGACGCGTCCGGGCAATGGGTGACCCCGGGGATCATCGACGCCCATCAGCACATGCCGACCGACTCGCACAACGAGGCGACGATGTGGGTGACGGCGCAGACCAACCTGAAGGACAACCTGAACCCCACCGACATCTCGATGTACCGCGTGCTGGCGAGCGGTGTGACGACGCTCAACGTCTTCCATGGCAGCGTGAACCCGATTGGCGGGAAGAGCGCCGTGATCAAGCTGCGCTGGGGCAAGGATATGCACGGCCTGCTGTTCGAGGGGGCGCGTCCGAGCCTCAAGATGTCCACCGAGGAGTTCCCGCCGCGGCAGGGACTCTCGTCGCCGTCCAGCTACATGGGCGAGGAGGCCGTGCTGCGGAGCGTCTTCGAGGACGCGCAGCGATACCGCCGACGTTGGGAGGCGTACGACCAGGCGTGCGCCGCCGGGGCGACGCCGCCTGTCGCGCCGCACCGCGATCTCGCCATGGATGCGCTCGTCGAGGTGCTGAAGGGCGAGCGCGACGTGCGCGTCCACGACCTCAGCGGGGGCCCTCCGACGACCCGCGGCATGCTGATGATGATGCGCGTCGCCGGGGAGTTCGGCTTCCGCATCAAGACCTTCGAGCACACCCCGGCCGCGTATCGGATCGCCGACGAGCTGAAGCGCCACGGCGCCGGCGCCTCGATCTTCTCCTTCTTCGATGCCGAGAGCGTCTACAGCGCCGCGCTGCTCACGCGCAAGGGCGTCGTCGTGTCGATCAACTCGGACGGCGCGCAGCTCGGCCGCGATCTGAATCAGCAGGCCGGCGAGCTGATGAAGTACGGCGGCCTGACCGAGAACGAGGCGCTCGCGCTGATCACCCTCAACCCCGCGAAACAGCTGGGCGTCGACCGGCGCGTCGGATCGATCGAGGTCGGCAAGGACGCCGACCTGGTCGTCTGGAACCACTACCCGCTCGGCGTGTATGCGATTGCCGACAAGGTGTTCATCGACGGGCAGCTGTACTTCAGCCGCGAGCACGAGAAGGAGCGGCAGGCCTGGCTCGACGCCGAACGCGAGCGGCTGGCGCCGTCATCCGCGCGGCCGGGAGCCGAGGCGACGGTCGCGCCGGCCCCGCCGGCACCGCCCTCCGCCGGCGCGACCGTGAGCACGCCCCCGCCGGCCTGGCGGCTGCGTCCGACGCGGGCGAGCTACGTCATCGAGCACGCAAAGGTCGTCAGAGTGTCCGCCCCGACCCTCGAGGATGGCTCGGTCGTCATCAGCAACGGCCTCATCGCGGATGTCGGGACGGACGTCGCCAGGCCGGAGGGCGCGCGCGTGATCGACGGCCGCGGGCTCACGGTGTACCCGGGCCTCTTCGATGCCGACAGCGGGCTGGGCATGAGCGAGGCCGCGGCCGAGCGCCAGCTGGGGGCGTTCGTACCGCAGCTGACCCCGTCCACGTCGTTCTTCGCGGACAGCGACGACATCCCCCGCGCGCGCGCGGCCGGCATCACCCACGTGCTCGCCCGCCCGACGCGCGGCGTGGTGCCGGGACAGGGCGAAATCATGAACCTGGATGGCTGGACCGGCGAGGAGATGCTCGCGCGGCCGCGCACCGCGCTGGTCGTCGTCTTTCCGACCGTCGGCTCGCTGGAATACACCGAGGACGAGCGATTCCAGGTGACGCCGTTCTCCGCAACCAAGGTGCAGTACGACCGCCAGCTGCGACAGCTGGAGGATTTCTTCGCCAAGGCGCGCGCGTACATGGCGACGAAGGCGCGGAACGCAACCGGAGCCGGGTTCACGAAGGACGACCAGCTCGAGGCCATGATCCCCGTGCTCGACGGCCGGGAACCGGTCATCATCGAGACGGTCAACCACGTGGACATCCGGACGGCGGTCGAGTTCGCCTTGGAGGAGCACCTGAACTACGTCATCGGGGCCCGGTCGGGCGCCTGGCGGGTCGCGGACTTCCTGAAGCAGCACGGCGTGCGCGTGCTGCTCAGCTGGCCGCTCAGCACGGGGCAGGCCGAGGACGATCCGATCGACATCGCGTACCGGACGGCGGCCGTGCTCCATGACAAGGGTGTGCCCGTCGCGATCTCGACGCTCGGCTTCCGCCCGGCGCTCACGCGGATCTTCCCGTATTCGGTCGGCAACACCGTCGCCTACGGCCTTCCCTATGACGTGGCGCTGCGCAGCGTCACCCTCACGCCGGCCGAGTTCCTCGGCGTGGCCGACAAGTTGGGCAGCATCGACACGGGGAAAATCGCGAACCTGGTCGTGGCGACCGGCGACATCTTCGACGCCCAGACGGAGGTCAAGTACGTCTTCGTCAACGGCGAACCGGCGAGTCTCGAGACGCTCGATCGCCGCGAGTACGAGAAGTACATGAAGCGTCCGGCGACGCCAACCTCGACGCCCTTGTTGGCCCGGCGATAGGCGATTCGCGGTCCGGGCTGCCGCGCCCTGTGCTTCCCGCGGTGTGCTGGCGGGACGCGAGGCGAGATCCGTCCTTCGCATCCGACAATGCGCGGTTCGTATCCACGGCCTAGGAGCCGCCGGCTTTCGCAAAGGGCGTCGGCCGCTCGTACTCCCCCGCCGGAATCAGGTAGACATACCCATCACAAATGTCCGCCCACGTGAAGCCGCTCGCTCGCCCGTTGACGTAGCCGGGCGCGGGAACCGGCAGATCGCCGAACGGCGTTCCCGGCCGCACCGCGAGTCCGACGCGCCGGTATTGGGCCGGCACGGCGGCCATCAGCTCTTCGATCTGCGCCGTGGCCTTGTTGGCCTCGGCGGTCGCCGCTTCGCCCTTCAGATATGACCGCTGCAGGGGCGTCGCGCCGTGCAGGAACACGGTGGTCGCCCGCTCGCCGATGTAGTTGTAGATGAAGTTCCCGACGCTCGTGAAGTGCGCCGTCAGGGGGCGCCGGTCGAGCCGGAACCTCGTGGTGGCATGGGCCGACCCGACGAACACGGCAGCCTTCTCCTTGTTGGCAATGAAATCTCGCGAAATGAAATCAGCCCACGTCCGATTGACGATGTCCCGGCGGTGCCCGTTCAGGTACTTGTTGCGAATCGCGTTCAGCTCGTCGAGCGGCGTGCCCTTCGGCGCCAGGTCCGTACCGTCAATCTCGTTGATGCCCATGATCCGGAACGGGCGCGCTCCAGCGGGCAGCTGCCGGTTGAGGCGCCAGGCCGCCTTGAAGAGATCCGCGTCCTCCTGGTAGCCGTCCTCGTATCGGTTGTAGGTCACCTGGCGCGCCAGGCTCTCGTCGTACGCGTCGGCCGTGACGAGCCGATCGATCTTCTCTTGATCGGCGTGCAGGGCGAACTCGAAGCTCAGGTTGTACACGCCAGCCCGATACAGCCGCTCCAGCAGCGGGTAGAGGAACTCCACCTCCTGCTTCGCATGGTGATGCCCGATGAACACGATGTCGTGGTCCTCGAACAGCGCGGCGACGAGGTCCTCTGGTGTCTGGTAGTGCGCCACGACGTATTCGACGAATGCCTTCTTCCGGGCATCGTCGAGCGGGCGCACCACGGACGGCGGGGGCGCCTGGGCCACGAGGGTCGCCGCGACGCCGGCGATCACCGCGAACCCGCACGGGACGATCTGTCCTGCTCGCATGTGTTGTCCTCCGGAGGAAGCCGAATCGTGTGCCGAAGAAGCCGGCTGTGCCGCCCTCGTCACCACCACAGCTGCATGTTCGTCAGCACCTGGTGGCGGCTCGGCACGAGGCCACCGGTATCGGTCTTGCGGACGTAGTTCGCCTGACACTTCACGTGGCTTTTTCCCTCCGCCGCGTCGATGGGCAGGGCGCCGGATCCTGGGCGCGACCGGCTTACGTATGATATACGATATATTTGCCGGCGTGTTTACGGCCGGCGCGGAGGGTTGGCCCCGCATCGGGCGGCACCGCGGAGGCCGAAGGGTCAATGCGCGGCAGCCGCGACACAACGAGGAGGCATGCGATGCACAGGTGGATGCGATGGCTGGTCCCGGTCGTCGCCGCGGCGGCGATCGGTCTGGGGCACCCCCCACAGGCATGGACCCACCCGCAGCAGGCTGTCACCGCGCCGGCGCCGACCGGGCTGCCGGCCGACGTGCAGGCGCGGATCGAACGGGCGATCACGACGGAGATGGCCCGCCAGACCATTCCCGCGGTCTCGATCGCCGTTGCCGTGGACGGCGTCGTCCGCAGCTGCCGAGCGGCGAGCTCCGCAACTCGCACCTCGCCGACACCAGCTACAAGATCCCGGGAGGAGGCCTCGACGCAACCGTCGTGGATCTCGCCCGGTTCGCTGTGGCGTTCCAGGCGGGCAGGCTCGTCGAGCCGCAGACGGTGGACCTCATGTGGACGCCCTATCCGGCAACGAAACGGAGGCCACAACCCGCCGGTGACGAGCTCGCGTACGGCATCGGCTGGATGCTGCGGTGGCACGACGGCGTGCCTGAGATCCTGCACACGGGCAACCAGCAGCGGGTGACGAACCTGCTGTACCTGCGGCCGGACCGGAAGCAGGTCGTGGCCTTGATGACGAACCTCGAGAACGCCCGGATCGTCCCCCTCGCCCGCGACATCTCGGACATCCTCGCCGGGCTGGGGTCGGAACAGTAGGACCAGCCTGGGCTGGAAGGAGGAGATCGACCATGCGTCGCCTGAGCATGATTGTGACCGCCCTGGCGTTATTGGGTGCCAGCCCGGCAGCGGCCGCCGACCTGCGCGTGGACCGGAACGTGGTCTACGGGATGTACGGAGGCCTGGCCCTGCTCATGGATGTCTACCATCCCGATGCGCCCAACAGGTACGGCGTCGTCTTCGTCGCCGGCAGCGGCTGGCGGGCGCGGTCGACCTACAACGCGCGTCAGCTCAAGGAGGCGGAGCTCGAGACGTCGGTCCTGCCGTTGGCGCGGGCCGGGTACACCGTCTTCACGATCAATCATCGGGCGGCGCCGGAATTCAAGTATCCAGCGGCCGTCGAGGACGTCCAGCGGGCCGTGCGCTTCGTCCGCCACCATGCGAACGCGTACGGCATCGATCCCACCAGGATCGGCGGGGTGGGGGGCTCGTCGGGCGCGCACCTGATCGGGCTCACGGGGGTGCTCGGCGCGCCGGGAAACGCGGACGATCGCGACGACCCGGTGAACGGGGAGCCCGCCACGCTGCAGTGCCTCGTCTTGCGGGCCGCACCGTCCGACTTGAGGGAGATGAAGGGTGGCAACGGCCTCGTTGCGCTGGCGCTGTTCCTGGACATCGCTCCAGGCAACTCACCGCCGGCGAAGAAGGTGTACACCGAGGCCTCGCCGATCACGCACGTGTCGAGCGCCGCGCCCCCGACGTTGCTCGTTCACGGCGACGCGGACCCGACCGTGCCCTACGAGCAGTCGGTGACGTTCGAGAAGGCGCTGCGGGCGGCCGGGGTGCCGGTCAGGCTGTTGAGGATTCCGGGCGGGGTCCACGGCGCCACGTTCGGTGCGACGGCCGACACGCCGCATCCCGAGTGGCCCGACATCACGGCCGAGACGATTCGATGGCTCGACCGGCACTTGAAGCCGGCGGCCGCGAGCGCGCGCGAGCGGCCGTGAGGCGCGCACCGGCCGGTTTCCGGGTGCCGGGGGCACGTGGCGGGCCCCGGAAGGGAGTTGGCACCCGGGCTTGACAGTGGCCTATATTATATATAGTATTCCGGACGAGCACCGGAGGCCCGTTCCCCCGATCGCGCCGGTTCCTGTCAACTCCCTGGCCTCCCTGGCGGGTTATGGCGACTCGATCGTCCCTCCGCCTCGCGCCCTCACGCCCTCACGCCTGTTCGTGGCCGTGGGCTGCCCGGCCCGCACGCTGCCCGGCAACCCGCTGGCCTACGCGTCCGAACCTCGATCTCCCCGACAACCCGGTTCAAGGAGTACTGCCATGGCCGCTCGCAGCAGATGGCTGGTGGTCGCCGCCGCGCTCATCCTCCTGGCGACGGCGGGAACCACCTGGGCGCAAACGCGCTCCGAGATCTCGGGCGTCATCAAGGACGACACCGGCGGAGTGCTGCCCGGCGTCACCGTGACGCTCTCCAGCCCCAACATGGTCGGCGGTGCCCAGACCGCGGTCACCGACGCCCGAGGGGTCTACCGCTTCTCCGACCTTCCCCCGGGCGTCTACGCCGTCGATGCCACCCTCCAGGGCTTCCGGACGGTCAACCGGACGCAGCTGCAGGTGGACTTCGGGACCACGGTCACCGTCGACCTCGTCATGCAGGTCGGCAACGTGGAGGAGACCGTCACGGTCACCGGGGACACGCCGGTCATCGACGTCAAGACGGCCGCCTCGACCACCAAGGTCGACAACGAGCTCTTGCAGAGCCTGCCCGTCGGCGGCCGCAGCGACCGGCCGAACGAGGTCTTCGCCCTGGCCCCCGGGGTCACGACCAACCGCACCGCGCACGGCGGCGCGCGCGACGCGAACAACCTGCTGGTCGATGGCATGTCCTCGAGCGTCCCGGGCGGCAATATCCGCACCTCGATTCTGAACTTCAACTGGATGCAGGAGGTGCAGGTCGTCGCGCTCGGCGCCAACGCGGAGTACGGCGAGTTCACCGGCACGATCTCGAACATGATCATGCGCTCGGGCAGCAACAACTTCTCGGGCCTGTTCGAGTACACGACAACGCGGCAGAGCTGGCTGGGGGACAACACGGGCGGCCTCGATCCGTCGCTCCAGGCCAAGTTCACGCCGGCCGAGATCGACACGCTGTGGGATCTGAGCTACCAGGGCGGCGGTCCGCTCGTGAAGGACAAGCTCTTCTTCTTCGCGGGCGGCCAGTACTACCGCAACGGATCGGTCACCGCGGGAGCACTCCCGGGGCCCGACGGCAAGCCGGTGCCCTCGCAGGAGCGCTGGAAGCGGTACGTCGGGAAGATCAACTGGGCGGCCGCGAACAGCGTCAAGGTGGAGGCGTTCGTCGAGCACGACCTGGACGCGATGGAGACCTACGGCACCCGGACCAACCTCGACGCCAGCGCGCAGTATTCGGGCGACCTGCCCAAGACCATGTACAGCGCGCGGCTGACCTGGACCGCCAACGATAAGACGCTCGTCGAGATCCGCGGCGGCGGGTTGTCCTTCACCCAGGAGTTCATGCCCCTCCCGCCCAACACGATTGACGGACCCTACGCGCACACCGACACGGTCTGGGGCTACTCGTGGGGCAACTACACCGGCTTCTCCAGGCAGAAGCAACCCCGCCAGAACGTGTCGGGCAGCGTGACGCGATGGGTGGACGGAGTCGCCGGCAAGAGCCATGAGCTGAAGCTCGGCGGCGAGTTCGTGCGCACCGAGATCTACAACTGGAGCGGATACGCCGGCGGGCGCCTGTACTCCGACAAGGGCGGCGTGCCGAACCAGGTCACGCTGTGGGACGGGCAGACGGTTGACGGGATCTCCACCCGCGTCAGCCTCTTCGCGCAGGATGCGTGGCAGCTGACCGACCGGATCATCCTGGAGCCCGGCGTCCGCATCGGCCTGAACCGCGGCTCGATTCCGGGCGAGAGCGGTGTCTTCAGCACCAACCCCGTGGACCCGCGGATCGGCTTCGCCTGGGACCTGCGGGGTGACCACCGGACGCTCCTGCGCGGCCACTACGGCCGGTTCCACGAGGACGTCTCGCCCCAGATGTTCAACTTCCTCGACTTCAGTGACTGGTCGCCGAAGATCACCGCCAAGGTGCTCGCCGACGGCAGCTTCCAGGAGCTGAACCGGTCGGTCATGCCGGGCAACCTGTCGATCGACACGAACCTGAAGCAGGCGAACCTGGATCAGTTCACGGTCGCGCTCGAGCACGAGCTGTTCCCCGACTTCGGCATCACCGCCCAGTTCGTGCGCCGCACCTGGGGCGACATCTTCGCCTTCGTCGACACGGCGTCGACCTGGACGCCCATCTCGAAACAGGACCCGGGCCCGGACAACGTGGCCGGCACGCCGGATGACGGCGCGATGCTCACCGTCTACAACCTGGACAACCCCGGGCAGTCGGTGCTCGTCTTCTCCAACCCCAGCGACGCGACGCGGCGCTACACGGCGTTCATGCTGATCGCCCAGAAGCGCTTCTCCCACAACTGGCAGCTGCTCGTGTCCTACACGCGGTCGAAGGGCATCGGCAACGTCAACAACTTCAAGAACAACAACATCGGCACCGGCCCGGACGTCGGCCAGACGGGCGCGTGGGCCAACCCCAACGTGCTGATCAACGCCTGGGGTCCCGGGCAGTTCGACGTCCCGAACCAGTTCGTCCTGAACGGCACCTATCGGCTGCCCTACTACGGGGGCTTCAACATCAGCGGGACCTACCGCTACGCCAGCGGCGCGCCGTATGGCCGCACCGCCACCATCCGCGGGCTCAGTCAGGGCAACCAGACCGTGCGCGTCGAGCCGCGCGGGGCCTACACCGCCGACCCGCTCAATCAGCTCGACGTGCGCTTCGAGAAGACGTTCCGTGTGCCCAGCCTCGGTGCGTCCGGAGGGACCGCCGGGATCTACGTCGATGTCTTCAACGCGCTGAACCACGGATCGGCGCAAGCGGTGACCGAATCCTCTGGCAGTAGCTACGGCGTGCCGAGCGCCTGGGCGTCCGCCCGGCAGGCCGGGCTCGGATTGCGCTTCTCGTTCTGACCCGCCCGCGCGGCGGCGACCGACGCCAGGGGTCGGCCCAGTCGGTCCCTGGCGTTCGTGTCTCGAGAGCGGTCGCGAACCGCGAGGGCGTCGGGCCATGCGGCTGGAAACTGCTGCACGGGTGCTTCCTGACGCCCGGACGGCCCCACGTCATCGCAGCTGGGGACATTGATGCGCACACGACCCGTACTGCTGGTGCTGTTCGGCCGCGGCGGGCATGGGAGACATGTGATGTGGGCGTTCTGCGTTACCCTCGTCTTCGTCCTCGCCTGGTTCATGCCCCCCGCCGCAGGGCCGGTGACGGCGCCGGCGTCGCCACCACCCGCGACCAAGTGGTACAAGGGCAACATCCATACCCACACGATCAACAGCATCGATGGAGAAGCCACCCCGGACGAGGTCGTGCAGTGGTACCGGCGCGAGAGGTACCACTTCCTCGTGCTGACCGACCACAACCTGCTCACGCGCGTGGACGTGCTGAACGGGCTCTACTCAACGGCACCGGTGGCCGGCGCCAACGCCGATGTCGGCATGTCGAACCCGTTCCTCCTGATTCCGGGCGAGGAGCTGTCGGACGCCTACTCGCCTGCCGCCGCGCGCCCGGGCGAGCGCGATCTGGCGGCCAAGCAGGTCCACCTCGGCGCCCTCGGCATCCAGACCGTCGTCCTGCCCCAGGGCGGCGACACCCTGGTCGGGACGCTGCAGCGCGATATTGACGCGGTGCGGGCCGCCGGGGGCATCCCGGTGATTAACCATCCCAACTTCCTTTGGTCCTTCGCCGCCGAGGATCTGGCACAGGCACGGAACGTCAAGCTCCTCGAGATCTTCAACGGGCACCTGCAATCGCACAACGTCGGCGGCGGCGGACGGCCGGGCGTCGAGGAAATGTGGGACGCCGTGCTCTCCGCCGGAACGCTCCTCTACGCCGTGGCGGCCGACGACGTGCACTGGTTCCAGCGGGCCACGTCGCCGACGGCCATGACCGCGCCGGGGCGCGGGTGGATTGTAGTGCGCGCCCGGGAGCTGACCGCCGCGGCCATCCTCGAGGCGATGGAGCGGGGCGACTTCTACGCCTCGACGGGTGTCGAGCTAGCCGACTACCAGGTGACCTCGTCGGCGATGACCATCGAGATCCGCCCACGTTCGCGCAGCAAGTACCAGGTACTCTTCATCGGGCAGGGCGGGAAGGTGCTGGCGAACATCTCCGTCGATCCCGAGGTCACGGCGAGAACAGGCCCGCTCAACCCGACCGCGCCCCCGGTCGTGTACCGGTTCCGAGGCGACGAGCACTACGTCCGCGCGAAGATCATCGAGTCGAACGGGCTGATGGCCTGGACCCAGCCGGTCATGCTCACGCAGGCAACAGGACGGGCTGGGCCGTCCGCTCAGGCGGCGGGCCTCTCCGACGCGACGACCCAGCCGGCCCGTACCGCGACATCCGCCCCGGCGCGCCCCCCGGATGTCGTCGACGCCCGCTACGGACCGGCTCCGCGGAACACGCTCGACCTCTGGCTGGCTTCCTCCGCCCGTCCGACGCCGCTCATCGTCTTCTTTCACGGCGGCGGATTCGTGGCCGGGGACAAGACGCTGCCCAATACGGACATGCTGACGTGGGCGCTGAGCGAGGGCGTCTCGTTTGCCTCGGTCAGGTACCAGTACGCGAAGGAGGGCGTACACCTGCCCGCGCCCATGTACGACGGCGCGCGCGCCATCCAGTTCCTCCGCTCGAAAGCCGGCGACTGGAACCTGGATTCCGAGCGGGTCGCGGCGTACGGCGTGTCGGCCGGAGCGGGCATCGCGCTCTGGGTCGGGTTTCACGACGATCTGGCCAACCCGTGGAGCACCGACCCGATCGCGCGGCAGTCCTCGAGGTTGCGGGCGATCGGCTCGATCAACGGCCAGGCGTCGTACGACCCGCACGTCTTCCGCAGGCTGCTCGGGCCATCGCCTGAGACCTTCGCGATGCTCGCCGGCCTTCATGGCGTCTCCGACATGGACGCGCCCGGCGCGCAGGCGCTCTTCGACGCCGCATCGCCACTGACGTACTTGACCAAGGACGATCCCCCGGTGTTCACGTACTACCGGTACGTCCTGGGGCCGGTTCCCGCAGGGGGCGTCGGCTACGTCCATCACCCGAAACTCGGCCTGGCGCTCAAATCGCAAATGGAGAGCCTGGGCCTCGAGTGCATCTTCCACGCGATGGGCGACTACGTGCAGGACGACGGCGCCCCCGACGCCAAGCGGGTGGCTCAGCAACGTGGCGATCGGGAGATGTTCGAGTTCTTCCTCCGACGCTTCCACATCGGCGGTTGATCGAGGGGATCGAGAAGCGCGCTGCGCGATCGATCGGACTCGGACGCCTTACTGCTCGCGCAGCTCGGCGATGGCCAGCCCGCTCTCGCCTGCGACGGAGTAGATCAGGTACGTCCGTCCCTGTTCGTGGAAGATGGCCGGATCGCGCAGCTGCCGGACCGGATGCCGCGCCAGTGAAGTCTCCGAGGTCTCGAGCGGCAGCGTCCCGCCTTCGTAGTCCGTCTCCGGGCTGAGCACGTCCGTCGGCGGCGACGCGCGCCATCCCTCCCAATCCGGCGTCAGCTGAAGCTGGGAAACCAGGATGCGTTCGGGCCGGTCTCCGATGCGCGAGTAGTAGACGCGCAGCGTGTCGCCGCGCAGATCCACCGCGGCGTGCCGCATGAGGTGATGCGGGTCGCCGCCAAACAGGTCCGGACCCTGCTCGAACGCCGACCTCCCCTCGCGCGACCGGAGCAGGGTCCCGCCTCGCGCGAGGGCATAGTCGTAGCCGCCCCAGCGAAAGACCCGGAAGTAGAAAGGACCGAGGTCCACCGAGCCAGGCGCAAAGTGCAACCCGTCGGTGGACGTGGCCAGAAACGTGCCCTGCACCTCGTTCGGCGGGTGCCCCGAATTCACCGACGGCGCGGGCGCCCGGGTGCGGCTGGGGCAGTGATAGTACATCCGGATCTCTTTGCGGGCCTCGTCCACATGCACGTCGGGCGACGCAATGTGATTCCAGCAAAGAGGCGCCTCGGACAGCTTGAGCGTGCCAGGCTCGTAGATCTTCCATGGACCGGTCAGGCGATCGGCATAGGCGAGCCTGATGAACTGCCCTTCATGGTGGGCGAAGTAGAGATAGTACCGGCCCAGGGGATGTTCCACCCACCCCGGAGCGCGAATCAGCGAAGGCCCGTTGATGTTGTCACCCAGTGTCGGGCTCGATTGCGGCGTGATGATCGGCTTGCCGCCGAGCCGAACCGCGGTGACACTCGCACCCACGCTCTCGACGGCCGCCGTCGGCGTCGGGAGAGAACCGGCGCGCGCGGGCGCCTGATTCTGCGCGTACAGGGCGAACGGCAGGCTCGCGATCAGCGTGAGGCTCCACGCCGGTATTCTGCCTGACATCTCGATGTGGTCCTCCATGAGGAACGCCGGGAATGTCGCGCGGCTCAATCACAGCGACGTCGCCGAGTCGGGGTACAGATCGGTGCTGAGGTACTTCAGCCCCGAGTCTGTGATGATGGTCACCACGTTGATGGGCCGTTTCGAGGATCGCGCGAGCCGCAGCGCCGCCGCCACGTTCGCGCCGGTCGTGTAGCCCGCCAGGATCCCTTCCTTGCGGGCGAGCAGCCGTGCCATGGTGGTGGCCTCGCGATCGCCCACGCTGATGAACCCGTCGGCGAGCTCGGGCTCCCAGAGCGGCGGGATCTCCATGTAGCCGACGCCCTGCAGTCGGTGGCGGCCCGGCTTCTTGCGCCGGCCGGAGAGGAGCGCCGCGTTGGTCGGCTCGACCGCGTAGCACTTCACCTTCGGGTTGTGGCGCTTCAGGTAGCGGGACACGCCGACGAACGTGCCGGCCGAGCCCGCCACCGAGACGAACGCGTCCACGCGTCCGCGGCACTGCCGCCAGATCTCCCGGCCGGTTCCGCGCTCGTGCGCGCGCACGCAGCTCGGGTTGTGGAACTGATCCGCCCGATACGCCCCCATCTCGTTCATCAGCCGGATCGTTTCCCGTTCCACGGCCTTGAGGTCGTCCCCGGTCACCTGACCAGGCGTCCCGTTCACCTGGGGCACGAGAATGACCTTGCCGCCCAGCGCCTGAATGATCTGGCGCCGCTCGACGCTGTTCCCGGCCGACATCAGGACCACCAGCTTGTAGCCCAGGTGCAGGCACGCGAGCGCGAGGCCGGTTCCCATGTTCCCGCTCGTGCGCTCGATGACGGTCATGCCCGGTTTCAGGCGGCCCTGCCGCTCGGCGTCACGCAGCAGCTGCAGCGCGGGTCGGTCCTTGACGCTGAGGCCGGGGTTGGCGGATTCCAGTTTGGCGAACACGCGGGATCGGCATCCCGCCGTCAGGCGCGACAACGCGATCAACGGCGTCTGGCCGACGACATCGAGAATGTTCGGCGAGATGGTTGGATTACGCACCTGGTGCTCCCTTCGGCCGGCGGTCAAGGCCTCTTCGCGCGGAGGCCCAGCGTCCGTGCGAAGAAGTCGGCCGTGGCCTGGTGCCCGCGCACGACGTGCGCCCAGACCGACGATCCGTGCCCCTCGTCCGGCAGCACGAGCAGCTCGAACCTCACGCCGCGTGCCCGCAGCGCGCGCACGAGCGCGACCGTCTGCAGGTTGAAATCCACCCCGGGGTCGTCGTCCCCGTGGATGATGAGGACGGGCGATCGCCACCGATCGATTGAGCCGCCGGCGGACGATGCCAGGGCGAGACGTGCCGCGTCGCCGCTGCGCCTGGCCGGGTTGTTCGGGCTCTGACCCGCGGCGAGATCGAAAATGCCGCATTCGGTGACACCCGCAGCGAACAGATCCGAATTGCGCGCCAGCGCGAGCTGCGTGAGGTAGCCGCCGTACGACATGCCCCAGATGCCGATGCGCGCCGGGTCGACGTCCGGCCGTGCCCGGAGGTACCGTGCGGCGGCCTCGACGTCCTGATACTCCGCGGCGCCGTTGGCTCCCTGCTCCGGTATCTCGCGGAAGGCGCGGCCGTACCCCGCGCCGCCGCGGTAGTTGAGCCCGAGCACGAGGAAACCGCGGGACACCAGGTACTGAAAGACCGGCTGCCAGCCGGCCAGCTCCTGGCCGGACGTCGGGCCGCCATGCACGTGCACGAGCGCCGGGCGCCTGTCGGCTCGACCGGCAGCGGCGGGCGACGCGTACACCACCGCGTGCAGGTCGAGGCCGTCATCCGACTTGAACGTCACCACTCGCGGCTCGACCAGTGCCCCACTGGGAAACGCGGGGGAAACGAGATCGGGCACGAACGGCTTGACGACCAGGTCAGCCAGCGAGAGCGCCTGGAGCGCCGTCGGCGTGCGCCCCTCTCCTCTCAGGAAGACGACCGTCTTCCCGTCGGCGGTGACGACCGGTGCCGTATCGACGCTCGTTCCACTGGTCAGCTGCCTCGGCTCGGCGCGCTCGGTGGCGCCGTCCGCCGACACGTCGATGCTCCACAGGTGCCGCCGCTCGAGATCTCCACAATTCGACGCGACCACGAGCGTGCGACGGCCCGCCGCCACGGCCACGTCGTCCACCTCGCAGGATCCCGGCGTCAACAGCGACGGCGGCGTCGCGGGCGCGGACGGGTCGGCCAGGTAGAGGTGGGCCCAGCCCTCGTGCTCGGATGCGAACACGAGCCGATCGCCGTCCACCCAGTCGAGGAACTGGAGGGTGCGGGGGAAGGACCCGAGCGGCCGGTCCGGCGCGCGCCAGACCTCGAACGCGGGGCCGAAGCCGGCATCGTCTTCTCCGCGGGTCGCCACCATCACGGCCCACGGACTGTCGATCGCGCCGAACCGCTCGGTCGACCGCATGGTCGCCTCGATATTGAACAAGCGGATGAAGGCCAGACGGCGACCATCCGGCGACCAGCGCGGGTAGAGATCGCGATCCGCGCTCGGCGACACGTACTCGAGCATACGGCGGCCGGCGCCGAAGACCGCCACGAGCGTGTGGCCGCCGCGGGCGAGGGTGAAGGCGAGAGCCTCTCCGTCTGGCGACCAGGCGAGCGACGAGACCGCTCCGTGTGGCGCGAGGAGTTGCCGCGCCGGCGCCCTGTCCGTCGCAGGCACCACCCAGATCTGCCTGCCTTTGAGAAACGCCACCTGGTCGCCGTGCGGCGAGACCGCCGGCGAGTGCCCCTCGCCCAGCTGGGGCGCGCCGCTGCCGTCCACGGCGGCCATCCACACGCTGCGCGGCGTACTCGCGAGGTCGCTCGACGGGTTCAGCGGCTCGCCGGCGGCGCCGGCCCCGTTTCCGCGCGTGAAGACCACCGCGCGCCCGTCGGGCGACCACGACAGCTCGGACAGCTGCTGGCCATCGTCGCGGCCGAAGGCGGTCAGGCGCCGCGCGCCGGGCGCGATGTCATCGGCCACCCACACGTTGCGTTGCCCGCGGTCGTTCTGAACCCATGCCACCGCGCGGCCGGCCGGAGCCGCCACGAGTTGCGACGCGCTCGGCACACCGAGCAGCGCCTCGAGCGCGACGCCCTCGGGCGCCGCGGCGTCCTGCGGCGCGTTGACGCGCGCGGCGTGCCGGGGTCCGGCTCCCAGCAACGGGACTACGACAAGGCCAGCCAGCCCAAACACGAGACTTCCGGACCTCATGAAAGCACCTCGCCGGGCATCTGCGCCCGTAGTGGCACGGACCCCGCCAGCGACCGTCAATCGGTCCGGCCGTCCATCCGCGGCGGCTGAGGTCGCTCGGTCTCTGTGGCCAGACGCCAGACGGTGCGGAACGCGAGGATCGTGATTCTCTGGAGCTTCGGAAAGTTGATCTTGTCGATCGTGTCGGTCGGCAAGTGATAGTCCGGGGGCAGGCCGGTGTGGAGGAAGACCGCGGGGATGCCTTTCAGGAGGAACGCCCAGTGGTCGCTGCGACGCAGCAGGTTCGACGCATGATCGTCGTAATCCTCCTTGACCGTCAGCCCGATCGTCGCGTTCTCTTCCATGACGATGCGCGCGACGTCCGGGCACAGCGAGTAGCCGAGCAGGTGCACGACGTTCGCATTCTCCTCGGCAGACGACAGCGGAAAGACCTGGAGCCGCGGATCGGAGCCGTCGTTCTCCTCGTTGCGACCGATCTGATCGAGGTTGACGTTGACCACCACCGTGCCCCAGTCTGGCACCGGGTGCCCCACGTAGTAGGTCGAGCCGGAGCGGGCCTTCTCCTCGGAGTTCCAGAGCGCGAAGACGACCGTGCGCGTCGGCCGTATCCCGTCCGCCGCCGCTTGAGCGAAGGCACCGGCAATGGCCAGGACGGCGGAGGCGCCCGACGCGTTGTCGTCGGCGCCCCGGTAGATCAGGCCTTTGTCATCAATCCCGTTCGCGTCGAAGTGCGCACCGACGACCACGAGCTCGTTCTTGAGGACGGGGTCGGTCCCCTCCATGACGGCGAGCAGGTTGCGGACGACCACCCGCCGCCGTGCGAGATGGACGGCGATCGTCGCGCGCTGGCCGGGGAGAGGGAACGATGCACCCGCGCGTGTCTCGGCGAGGCGCTTCGTCAGCGAATCCACGGTCTGGCCGCGGGGCGCGAGCAGTCGATCCGCGAGCTTCAGCGAGATGTTGACGACCGGGATTTCGACGCCGTCGGTGCGCGCCGGCGGAATGAAGCGGTTGACTTTCGGCGAGATGGCGTCGGGCCACACGCGCTTGCCGTCGATGACCGGCGTGGCGATGATCAGCCCCGTGGCGCCGTGCGCCTTGGCGACACGGGCCTTGACGGTCGGCGTGACGTCGAGCAGGTTCAGCGTCCCGCTGCCGTCGAGGACGAGCACGATCTTCCCGGTGGCCTCGACGCCCTGGTAGTCGTCCTCGCCGTGCGCGGGATCGCTGATACCGTAGCCGGCGACGACCAGGTCGCCGGAAACCTCGCCGAGCGTCGAGATATTGATGGGCGAGAAGTCCGGCCCGATCTCGTAGGTCGCTCGCGCCGCCCCGCTGACGGCGGGACCGGACACGACGAGCTTGTTGCCCGCCTCGGCGACGGCTCCGATGAGCTCGAACGGCTGGTAGTACGGCCCGTCGCTGCTGACGTTCACGCCCGCGAGCCCGGTCCGTTCGAGCGCCGAGGCGACGAAGATCTCGGCGATCTCGTTGCCCCGGTGGCCGACGACGCGGCCCTCGAGGAGGTCGTTCGTGAGGAAGCGGATGGGCCCGGCCAGCTTGGGTATCGTGATGGTGGCGAGGGCGGGTTCGGGAACGGGGACCCGCGCGGAGGGCGCCTGGGCCCGCGCGCACCCGAACGACACGGCCAGCCCGATGGCGACGGCGAGGGCCACGGCCGCAGGGGTCGTCGGGACGGGGACGAAACGCTGGCACCTCGTGGCGGCACCGGGCGCGGAGATGGGCGACATGGGGGCCTCCAAGAGCCGAACGCGCGGGCGCGGGCCGCCCGACGCCCCGGCGGGCCGAGTACCCTCGGCGATGGGATATTATATACTATATGCGTGACTCGGCTTTGGGTCCTCCGTCGCCGCGCCCCCAAACCGCCCGTATCTCGTGGTCCGGCGGCGTGCGGGACGCCAGACGCCGACTCGGCGTCGGACTCTCTTGTCAGGAGCCTGCCATGAGAACCTCGCGCGTGATGTCCGTCCTCTCGGCCGCCCTTGTCTTGGCGTCGGTCGTTCACGCCCGGCCCGCCGTGCGGGACAAGCTGCTCGTCGTCGTCAATCGCGCCCCGCAGACCGTGACGATCTACAAGGTCGCCGGCAGGGACTTGACGCCGCTGAAATCCATCCCGGTCGGCAAGACGCCACGCGAGGTGTGCCTGTCACCCGACGGCAACACGGCCTATGTGTCCAACGCGGACGACAACTCGATCTCGGTCATCGACCTGAACAAGATGGCCGTGACCACCACCATCACCGACCCCCGGATCAAGTACCCGGACGGTGGAGTCGTCAGCCCCGACGGCAGGAAGCTGTACGTCGTGGGCGCGGCCAGCGCCTCCGCCGTCGTGATCGATACCAGGACCAACAAGGTGATCAACGAGATCCCGCTTGCGCTCGATACGCCGCGACGCCTGACCTTCTCGCCGGATGGGAAGAAGATCTACGCCGGCTGCAACAAGACGCCCGAGATCGCGGTCATCGACGCCGCCTCCGAAAAGGTGATCAAGCGGATCAAGGTCGGCAACGAGGTCCGGGGAGGCCTGACGTTCACGCCGGACGGCACGCTGCTGCTGGCGGGCGCGGTCGAGGACGACACCCTCTATTACATCGACGCGGTCACCGAGCAGGTCACGCGCATTCAGGGTGTCCCCGCGTCACCCCAGCGGATCGTCTGCCACCCGAAAGGCTCGCCGACCTTCGTGCTCTCACGCATTACGGCCACCGTGTACGCGATCGGAGACCTGCAGAAGCACGACAAGAACGTCATCGTTCCGGTTGGCAAGGCCCCGTGGGGGCTCGACATCAGCGATGACGGGGCGTTCGTCTACGCGTCGAGCAATGCGGACAACAACATCACGGTGATCGACACGGCCACGTTGAAGGTGGTCAACACGGTGCCGACGGAGAAGGATCCAAACGGGATCGCGTTCCGCAAGTAGGCGGGCGGTCCAACGGGTGTCGCGGGAGGTTCTTGCACGAGGAGGGCCGCCGTACGGCGGCCCTTCGAGTCCACCGGCCCGGCACCACAAGCCGGACACGGATCCGCCGCGTCAGTAGCCAGCGGCCTGCAGGGCGCTCGCGATGCGATCCTCCGCGCGCCTCAGATGTTGGATCATCACCTCACGCGCGCGCTGCGGCTTCCGCTCCCGGATCGCATCGACGATATCCCGATGCTCGCCGGTCGACGCCGCTCCATCGACCCCTACTCCCAGGCCGAGATACAGCGGGCGCTGGTGTTGATCAAGTGCCAGCATCACAATGCCTTCGAGCCGGGTGTTGCCGGACGATCGCACCAGCGCCTGATGGAACGCGCTGTTGGCCCGGAGGTACTTGCCGTAGGTCCGGCGGTCCTCCCGCCGGTACCGCAGCTCGGCCAGCGAGGCCAAGTGCGCGATGTCGGCATCGGTCGCCCGCTCGGCCGCCAGCGCGGCCGTCTCGGCCTCGAGGATACGTCGCACCTCGCAGAGTTCCCGGAACCCCTGAACGGTCAGCGGGGCCACGACGTAGCCCCGGTAGGGGACGATCTGCACCAGGCCTTCCAGCGCGAGGCGGTTCAGGGCCTCCCTGAGCGGCGTTCGTGAGACGTGCATCTCGGTGCAGAGTTCCTTTTCGATGATGCGCGCCGATGGCAGGATCGAGCCCGTGAGGATGCGGTGCTTGAGCGTGGCGTAGATGCGATCGGGCAGTGCCGTAGGTAGCGCGACAGTGGGGTCGAGCTCAATGAGAGAGTTGCCGCCTGGCCTCATATGCGCAAAGTATATCATATCCCTTCCGGCCGCCACGCCATCCCGACCTCGAAGAGGTACCGTGCGCCTTCCGCTCTCTTGCTTGGTCATCGTCGCCAGCCAGCGCCTCGGCCAACATGCGTGAATGCCTGTCCCGTCGGCGGCCTCACCGGCCTTTCGGTCCCGGACGCTCCACGATGCGCATGAACCCGAGCTTCTCCTGAGCGTGCAGGTAGCCCAGGAGATCGGCAAGCGGCAGGGGATCGAACTCGCCGGACAGGAAGTCACGGATCTCGAGGATCGTCTCCTTCTGCTGGAGGAGCGCATTGAACTCGTAGTTGAAGCTCTCGTACGCCGGCATCCTCGCCAGCGCCGCGGCAACAGCTGCTTCATCGGCTGGGGGCAGCTTGGCGATCGCCGCCTGAATCACGCCCGGTGGCTGCAGAGGCTTCGTGCGTTCGGGCACCTGGCGGGCCGCCAGCGTCTCGGCGGCCGAGGGCGGTGGTTCGGTCGGCGCGAGATGGTACTGTTCGGCCTTCACCCGAAACGCCGCAGCCAGCTCGTTCTGGAGTGCCGCCGCGCGGGCTTCGACGAGCGGCAGGACGCTCGCGACCGCGCGTTCGCCCGCGGCCCGATCGGCAAACAGCACCGCCGCGGACTTGACGACGTCGCGCTCGACGGCCATCTGGTGCCGCAGCGCGTTGAGGGCCTCCTTGTAGGCCGTCGCGACCAGGGGCCCCTGGGCGTCCGCCATGAAACCGAGTCCCCGGCCAACCGCCGCGGCCATCCGCTCCGAGCCGCGCCCGAGCGACTCGAACATCGCACGGGTGGCAAGCTCGTCATCGGCCGACGCCAGCAGACTCACGAAGGCCGCGCCGACCACGGCCGCGCGTTTCATCTGCGTCGGATCGAGGATGCCTCGGTCCGGACGGTCGTAGGACGAGTGGTACCACATGTCCGGCCAGTCGTTGAACAGCACAGCAGGGATGCCCTGATCGAGGTACACGCGGTGGTCGCTTGGTGGCCAGTAGGGGGCGACGGCCGTGATGAACGGGTCGTCGTGGGTTCCGGTCGGCGCGACCACCGGCATGGAGAAGCCGAAGCCGTGAGTGCGGTAGACGGCCCGCTCCCGGTTCGTGTGGTCCACGAACTCGAGGAAGCTGGCGCCCACGTCGTTGAGGTAGCTGGACAGGGTGTCGGGCGTGCGGTGCAGGACGTAGAGGCTCGAGCTCCGCAACAGGCCGTTGCCGACCTGGTCGAAGTTCAGGTCCGCGATCAACCGCTGGCGCACGTCGTCGTGGCGCTTCAGCCACTCGCGCGTGCCGCGCACCTCGTCGATCCACGTGAAGTGAATGTCGCGCCGGGGCCTGGGGAGCTTCCCTTCGGCCACGAGCCGGAGGAGCGTGCGGCCCATCTCGAGGGTCACGGCACATCCCGATGCATCGTCGTTCGCGCCTTGCTTCAGGTGCTGCTCGAACAGGTGGGCCGACACCACGATCGCCTGCGGCGAGCTGCCGTCGCCCGGAATCATCGCGTGCACCATCTCGTGCTTGCCGGGGAACGATTCGGCCTTGACGACCGACCGCAGCCGCACCCGGCGCCCGCCGTGCAGGCCGTCCAGCAGCTCGCGCGCGACCCGCGGCGAGATCGCCCACGCAAAGCCGGCGCTCTTGCCGCTCGGCCCGGGCCTGATGTGCTCCTGATCGAGCACTTCGTCCGGATACGCGTTGGGCCGATGCGAGTCGTAGCTGATGAGACCGACCGCTCCTCGCTCGAACACTCCGAGCTGCTGCAGGCCGCGCGCCGGTCCGGATCCCAGCACGATCTTGCCGCTCACGTCGATCCCGGCGTACTCCTTCGCGCGCTGCCCCGTGCCCACGTCGGCGACATCCGCGGTCAGGTCACCCGTGTCGCTGCCTGCGACGACCGCGAGGTTGACGTCGTGCGCGTCGTAGAGCTTCTTCGCCTGCGGCTCCACCATCCAGAGCTGGGCCTCGGACGCCTGCCACAGCGGTGCCGGCAGGGGATACGTCTCAATCTGGACGTCGCTGAAGCCGTACTCGCGCGCCAGCCGCGCCATGGCGTCACTCTCGTGGAAGTGTCCGGTGTATTCGGACGCCGGGCGCAGCCCGGGAAAGGGCGCGATCATCTGGACCGTCTGCATGGCGCGCTCGCCCGACGCCTCGTCGACGATGGCGTGCATCTGGGCCCAGGAGAGCAGCGTGCGGTCCTCGCGTTCCTGGGCGCGGCCGGGCGCCACAACGAAGGCCATGACAAGGAACACGCCGAGGGCCAGCTGTCGGTCACGCGTGGTCAAGCACCTCACGGACATGGGTAAGGAGCCGTGGCGGGTGGTCTTCACGCCCGATGCGCGCCGCTACTACGTGACGGCCGAGGAGGGCAACCACATCAGCATCCTCGACGCGGCGACCGACACCGTCCTCGACCACTTCACCTCGGGCGGTCACGCCCCGAGAACGCCGCTCTTCCTGCTGGATCACAAGACCGTGCTCGTCACGAACGTCGATGACGATACGGTCTCGTGCATCGACGCCGACACCAAGGCCGTGCAGCTGACGATTGGCGCCGGCGGCTCGCCGCAGCGGCTCGAGGTGTCCCGCGACGGCCAGCCCGCGTTCGTGCTGACCGTGCTCGAACAGAAGATCTCGATCATCGACCTGAAGGGCCCGCACGTCCGCGCGAGGAAGTTCATCCGCGCCGGCCGTCCGCCGCAGCACGGGACCCGGTCTACCAGGACCGCTTCAGCCAGCGCTCGTAGAGCGACGGCCCCTCGAGCGTCTCGAACGCGATCGGCGGAAGAGCGGCCTCCGCGGGCAGCGCCTCGAGGGCCGCGTCGATCTCGACGTCGGTATCGGCCGCGAGAAACCGCTGCAGCGCCGCCTTCAGCTCGGGGTGCATCGCCTCGACCTCGTCATCCACCGAGTGCGTTCCCCGATGCACGACCACCAGCCGGCCGCGGCTGAGCAGCTTCGCCTGATGTTGCGCGTTCTCCATCGGCGTCGAGAAATCCATGTCGCCCTGGAGGAAGACGGCCGGCGACTCGATGGGCGCGTCCGCGCGGAAGGCGTCCGGTACGCGCGTGGTGACTGTCAGGTCGCGCGTCGCAAAGTATGCGGGCTCCACGGGTCCGATCCACTGCTGCTCGGTCTCGCTCTCGAGTTGCGCCTCGCGTTCGGCGCTGATCCCGAGGCTGTTGTCGATCAGCAGGCCGATCATCGGGCGCCCGCCGCCAGTGCGCGACTCGAGGGCGGTGGCCGCCAGGTACCGGTAATCACCCTGGTAGAGCTCCAGGATGAACCGTGGCCACCGCTCGAGGTTGTTCCGGTAGGGCTGCGGCGTCGGGTACTTGAGAACGTTCTGCAGGTCGTATTTGCCGACCGTCACGCTGACGGGCTTCCCGTCGGTCCGGTTCGTGATGGTGACCGTCTGCGGCTGTTTCTCCAGACGGTCGAGGATCGTCTTGACGGCCTCGAGCAACCCCCCTTGCGGAATCAGTCCTTTCAGCGCCGGGTCCGCGTCGGCCACGGCGGCCACCCGCTCGACGGCGTTCCAGAGCCACATGGGGCTGTCATATCCGTAATCGAGCGGTTCGACGCCGCGCAGCAGCACTCGGTCCACCGACGACGCGTGTCGTTTGAGGAAGGCAAAGGTCCACTGTGACCCGAAGCTGCCGGCGCAGAAGATGATGCGGTCGTACCCGAGCGCCTGGCGGAGATCCTCGACATCGTCGCTGATGTTGAGGATGTCGTAGCCGGTGAGATCGACGCCGCGCTTCGCCCATTCCGCCTGCCCCTGTTCGACCGCTGTGCGCAGGACCTCGGCCTCGCTCTGCTGCGTCTCCGCTTGTCCGAGCGGCTCCGGCGCGGCTGGCCAGACCAGATTCGACGCCAGTGGCACCGACGGGTTGCCGCGCTGGTTGACGAACAGGAGGTCGCGTCCGGACGCCCGCTGGAACTCGATCTCACGCTGGTACCTGGCGTTTTCGATGTTCGCGCGCGTCACGAACGTCCCGGGACCACCTGGAAGATAGAAGACCGGCGAGCCCGACCCGCGCGTTCCCCGAATCCGGATGAAATGGACTCCGATGATCCGGCTCTTCGGTTTCGCGCGGTTTTCGGGTACGAACAGCAGCCCTTCCTCGGCGGCCAGCGACTGCCCGTTCGTGTTCAGCGTGAACGGGGACAGCACGACGGAGCCAGCCGCCGGTTCGCCGCCACGCCCCGGCGTCGTTCCCGCGCACGACGCCACGAACGCGAGCACCGCCGCAGCGCACAGCAGCCGTGCCGTCCACGCCTCGGCCACGTGTTGCAACCGTCGCACCTGACACCTCACTTTCCCACCCGCCACGTCACCCAGTGCGTGCCGTAACGATCCGCGTTCTGTTCCTGCGGCATCGTCGGATTGGTCGTCGCTTCCTGCAGCGTCCAGAACGTCGTCTGATCGACGGGATCGAGGATGACCATGGAGTAGTCGCTCCAGCTCTCGCCCTGGTCCGGCTTCGTCACGTCCGTCCTCTTCCGCAGGTGCACGTACTTTCCTTCGACAGCGCGCACCAGCGGCCGCAGCGTGTTCGGCGGGTCGCTCTTGAGGCGTCCTGTGACGTACGCCGATGGATACACCGTGGCGGACGTGGCGGACATGCCGATGCCGATGTTGCCGTTGCGATCGACGTTGATCGACGGGAACAGGATGTCCAGGTCGGGATCGGCGAGCGTGCCGTGCTGGAGGAGTTTCATCGTCGCCAGGTCGATCTCGACCCAGAACGCGCCCGTTCGCTCCCCCATCTGCGCGGCGGCAATGGTGTACAGCCTCCCGTTGCGAACGATGGCATTGACGATGCGCGCTTCGCCGGCACGGATGCCCGGTGAGTGGAGATTGTCGCCGAGCGGAGGCTGGACGCCGAGCGATGTCGGCTGGACGCTGTAGTGTTCGCCGAGGCCGATCTCCGCCGCGTCGCTGAACGTGGCCTTGGCGGGCGAGATCCACGTCAGCTTGCGGATTTGCAGGAAGGTTTCGCCGTCGACCTCCTTCCGGAACCGGTTCACGTAATACACCGGCGTGGACCTGCTCTTGTGCGCATCCCAGTCGTACGCCGGCACCATGCCTTCGGTCCCGTTGTACTTGCGGTCGCTCATCCGTGGCACGCCAATCACCTCGAACAGGTTCAGGTGCTCGAGCGACGGCTTCCCGTCCCCTTTCCAGAGCAGATCCTCCTTCGGGATCGCGATCACGGGAACGTGCGGGATCTCGGCGGGGTCGCGGCTGCCGGCAAGCGCGGTGGAATACACGCCGAAGCGGTCGATTGCGAGCTTGCAATTGTCCACCGAGACGGGCGCCTCGTAGCGGACGGCCTTCCACCGGTGGGTCGGGTTGGCATCCTCCGAGACGGCGAACAGAATCATGTGGCTCAGGCCATTGATGTTCTCGTTGGCCGCAGCGAACCAGCGCCGCGTCATCGGGTCGTACGAGATGCGGGGATCGTACGGTTTGCCCATCACCTGGTCGCCTGCGTTTTCGAAGGCCGCCGTCCAGAACTGCATCTGGGTCTGATGAGGCTGTACCTCCCTGCCGTCGGCCTTCGCCAGTACCGAGAACCCGCCGTTGATGAACGTGACGAGGTGTCTGTCGCTGACGCCCCCTGACAGATCCGCGGACGTCGAGCCGGCGTCCGCAGGGTTCGGCCCGCTCAGGCTCGGAAACGTGTGTGTCACGCGCACGACTCCCGAGCCGGCCGCCTGCGCAAGGAGCGCCACCACCAGCAGCAGCCCAACGCGATGCATCGGTTGCCTCCTGTTTCCTTCGACCACTGCCTCAGAATCTTCTTCTCTCAGGCCGGCGGCTTCGCGTCGGCGTTTCCCTTCACCCACCGGTCGAACCAGTAGAGCTGCCACTCGAGCAGCTCGACGAGCTGCTTCGGGTCGCCGCCGGCGCGGAAGCCGTGCGACGCGCGCGGGAAGACGACGAGCTCGGCCGGGACGCCGAAGTGCTTCAGCGCGCGGAAGAACTCCTCTCCCTGTTCGAGCGGCACGCGCGCATCCGCCTCGCCGTGCAGGATCATGGTCGGCGTCTTCACCTGCGGGGCGTACTTCAAGGGCGAGGTATCCCAGTACTCCTGGAAGCGCTCCCAGAGGTCGCCGCCGAAATCGCGCCGGTGGTTGTACGCCGCGTCGCGGGTGCCCTCGACGCTGATGAAATCGGAGATGCCGGCGAGCGAGGTGGCCGCCCTGAAGCGATCGGTGTGGCCGACGATCCAGTCGGTCATGAATCCGCCATAGCTGTGGCCGGTCACGCCCATGCGCTCGGGATCGATCCATGCGTACTTCATGAGGACGGCGTCCACCCCCACCATGATGTCGGTGTAGGCCTTGCCGCCCCATTCGTTCTGCACGGCGCGTTGGTACACCTCGCCGTAGCCGGAGGAGCCCCGCGGGTTCGGCAGGAACACGGCGTAGCCCGCCCCGGCGAAGACCTGCGCGTCCATGCCCCAGCTGAACCCGTGCATCCCGTTCGGCCCGCCATGGAGCTGCATGATCAGGGGGTAGCGGCGACCCTCGCGCCATCCGAACGGCTTCACGACATAGCCGTGAATCGTCAGGCCGTCGGCGGCCTTCCAGGTCAGCGGCTCCGGCGCCGACAGCTGTACGGGCGCCAACGCGTCGGCGTTCAGCGTTGTGAGGCGGCGTTCTTGCGAGCCGTCGCGCGCCGCCACGAACAAGTCGTCCGGATGGGAGTAGTCGTTCGACCGATACGCGATGCGGTCGCCGAGGCTGAATGACACCCCGCGGACGTCGCGTGGCCCGCTCGTCGTCTGCGTCAGCCTGCCGGACGCATACTCGACGCGAAACAGCTGCTGTGTGCCGTCGACGTTGGCCTCGAAGTACAGCGCGTCCCCGGGCGCAGGCCATTGGAGGCGAGCCGCCAGCTGCAGCGGCTCGCGTGTGACGAGGCGCGAGGGACCGCCCGCGGCGGCGGCAACGTAGATCTTCGGATGATCGCCTTCGCTCAGGCTGCCCAGGAATGCAAGGCTCCGTCCGTCGGGCGACCATTCCGGGTTCGTGTCGGCTTCGTCGTGGTCCGACACCCGGCGTGCGTCGCCTCCCCCGGCGGGCACGACCCACACGTCGGCGTGGCGTCCCTCCCAGTCCGTGCCGTTCGATCGCCGGTCCGACACGAACGCGAGACGCGTGCCGTCGGGTGACCACTCCGGCTCGCTGTCATCCCAGTCGCCGTCCGTGACCTGGACCGCGCCGCCGTCGGCGACGTTCACGACCCACAGGTGCGCGCGGCGGACGTCGAGGTAGCCACGGCCGTCGAACTTGTACCAGATGGACGTGTACCGCCGCGTGTCCGACCCGCTCGTCCGCCCGGCGGGTCGAGTACGGCTCACACACGCGAGACGGGTGCCGTCGGGCGACCACTGGAAGGCGACGACGCCGTCGGCCAGCGACGTGATCGGCCGCGCCTCGGCGCCCTCGAAGGCGAGCAGGTACACCTGCGCCGCTGGTGCCCCCTCCTGATCGCGCTGCGGGCGGGCCGACACGAAGGCGAGGGCACGACCGTCGGGCCGCCAGCGCGGCGAGCCGGCGTTCGGCGCGCCGGGCGTGAGCTCGATGGGCGCCGCGGCGCCGTCCGACCGCGCCAGCCAGATCGACGTCCGCCGCGCGCGTTTCTGGTCGACGGACGACACCACGAACGCCACCTGCGAAGCATCGGGTGAGATCTGCGAATCCGTCACCGTGCGGAGGACGAAATAGTCGGCGGCCGTGAAGGCCCGTGGATCCGGCCCGGCACCAAGGACCGTGATCGCGAGCAACCCGAGCAGCAGAGCCGCACTCACCCCCCGCAGGATATCGGCCCGTTCACGCCGCGATCGTCGTGCGTTCAGCATCTTCGGCACCGTTCACACCGTTCGACGGTGGCCATCGGTTACGGCGTCTCCTGACGGGCGGCTGCGGCACCGGCCTGGCGCAGCACGCGGTCCAGCCGCGCGAGATGCGCGTCGAGATCCGCCATCAGCTCGTCGGCGACCTTCCGATCCGCCGCGGTCGGAGCGCCGTCGCCCATTTCGACGATCGCGAGCAGTCCGGCCAGTCGGTCGTTCAGTCGGATCGGAAAGGCAATCTTGTCTTTCGGGGTGCGGTTCTTCACCTGATACAGCTCGGCCTCGATCGCCGACAGTTCGGCGATCGCCTGCGCCTGCCCGGGTGTCGCCGCGAGCTTCGTCTTCACCTCGCGAATCCGCAGCACGGCTTCGTTCGCGGCGCTCACTGCATCGCGCAGGCGCAGCGCCAGCGCGTACTGCGCGGCATAGTCGGCTGGCGTGACGTCGGTCACGCGCGGATCCCCCTGCACCGTGAACGGCTGCGCCGTCGAGACGCCGTTCGCGCGCACACGCACCTGATACTCACCCGGCGGCACCAGAACGCCGCGTGCCGGACTCGCCGCCTCGAGCACGATGCCGGGAAACACGGTCGCGCCGCGCGTGCGCAGGTTCCACGTCACGCGGTGGTGACCGGTCGCGAGGGTCTTCGGCACGTCGAGCGCGCGCAGAACCACCCCGTCGTCGTCGAGGATCTCGACCGAGGCGCCGGTGAGCGGCACCGCCGACACGATGTCGATGCGCGCGGGTCGAGCCGATCGGTACACCCCTTCGGGTTTGAACAGCCGGAACGCCGTTCCGGGCTGGACCGCCGCCCCCTGCCGGAGCATGGCGATGCTCGGGAGGATCCAGAACGAGCGCCCGTGCGTCGCGATGACGAGGTCGTTCCGCTCGACCTTCAGGTCCGGCACCTGAGTGTCCGGCAGGTTCAGGCTGAGCGATTGCCACCGGGCGCCGTCGTCGAACGAGACGTAGACGCCGTGTTCCGTGCCCGCGTACAGCAGGCCACGGCGTGTGGGGTCTTCGCGGATGACGTGCGTGAAGTCGCCGCGCGGCAGGGTCGCATCGATGCGCGTCCACGTCGCGCCGTAGTCGTCGGTCTTGTACAGGTAAGGCTGGCGATCGCCGAGCTGGTTGCGCTTGGCCGCGAGGAACGCCCGGCCGGGCGCGTGCGCGGACGCGTCGATCACGCTGATGCGGCTGTACTCCGGCAGCCCGGGCGGCGTCACGTTCTGCCACGACTTGCCGCCGTCACGCGTCACGTGGACGAGCCCGTCGTCGGATCCCGCCCAAATCGTGTCGCGCTCGAGCCGTGAGGGCGCGAGCGCAAAGACCGTCGCATACACCTCCGGGCCATCCTCATCGAACATGATCGGCCCGCCCGTGTCGCCCAGCGTCTTCGGATCCGCGCGCGTGAGATCGGGACTGATCTTCTCCCACGTGAGGCCCTCGTCCCGCGAGCGCCAGACGTGCTGCGATCCGACATAGAGGTCGTACGGCGGGATCGGCGAGAAGATGACGGGATAGGTCCAGTTCCATCGTTCCGGCATGTCCTTCGCCGGCTCGCCCATGACCGTCCGCGGCCATGGCTGCAGGTCGCGCAGCTGGTTCGTCGCCCGGTCGAACCGCGTCAGCGTGTTCGTGGACCCCGCGAAGAAGATGCCTGGTTTCGCGGGATGCGGCGCCACCCAACCGCTTTCGCCGCCACCGACCTCGTAGAAGAACAACCCCTGCGGCGCTCCTGGTGCGCCGGCGATCTCGTCGGCCGCGCTGGGCACCGCCACGGACCCGACGTCCTGCTGGCAGGCGGCAACGTAGTAGGGAAAGTCGGCCGTGGTCTCGACCCGGTACAGTTGTGCCGTCGCGTACCGTTGGTCGGTCCAGGTGGCGCCGCCGTCCACGCTGATGGAGCCCCCTCCGTCGTTACCCGCAATCATGCGCTGCGAGTCCGCCGGATCGATCCAGAGATCGTGATAGTCCACGTGGGAACCCTGGATGAGGGCATAGCTCGCGCCGCCGTCCGTCGAGCGCGCGATCATGAAGTTCAGCACGTAGACGACGTCGCGATTGCGGGGATCGGCCACCACGCGGTTGAAGTAGAACGACCGCTGCCAGAGGTCGCGGCTGGCGTTGACGAGCGTCCACGTCGCGCCGGCGTCATCCGAGCGGTACAATCCGCCGGCCTTGGCTTCGATCACGGCGTAGAGCCGGCGGGAGTCCGCCCCCGAGACGGCGATGCCGATCTTGCCCAGCACGCCCTCCGGCAGACCGGGCGCCCGCGTGATGTCCGCCCAGGTGTCGCCGCCGTCGGTCGACTTGAAGAGCCCCGACCCCGGTCCGCCGCTCCACAACCGCCACGGAATCCGTTGCACCTGCCACAGCGCGGCGTACAGCACCGACGGATTCTGCGGATCGATCGCGAGGTCGACGGCGCCGGTGCGGTCGTCACGGAAGAGGATCTGCTGCCACGTCCGCCCTCCGTCGCGGCTCCGGTAGACGCCGCGCGCCGGCGACGGCCCGGTCGGATCGCCGAGCGCGGCGGCGTACACGAGCTGCGGATCGCGTGGATGGACGCGGATGCGCGAAATCGTGAGCGTATCGGCGAGGCCCGCGTGCTGCCACGTGCGTCCGCCGTCGAGGGAGCGGTAGACCCCGTCGCCCTGCATGACGCTGCCGCGGAGCTGCGACTCCCCCATCCCGATATAGACCACGTCGGGATTCGAGGCGGACACGGCCACGGCGCCGACCGACGAGCTGGCAATCTGGCCGTCGGTGACGGGCCTCCAGCTCGTGCCGCCGTCTACCGTCTTCCAGAGGCCCCCGCCCGTCGCGCCGAAGTAGTACTCGAAGGGCCTGGCCTCGCTGCCGGCGACAGCGATCGATCGGCCACCGCGGAGCGGGCCGATGTTCTGCCACGCCAGATCGTTGAAGACGGGAGCGGTGTCGGCCGCCGGGGTGGAGGGCGAAAGCGCGACCAGGACGCACAGCGTGAGGATTCGTAGAAGCATGGCGGTTCTCACCCAATCTTCAGATCCCTGACCGACTCGGCGAAGATCTCGGCCCCGCGTCGCGCGAGCGCCTCGGTGAGCACCAGCGGCGGCAGGAACCGCGCCACGTTCGAGTAGTGCCCCCCGATCTCGATGAGCAGCCCGCGCTTGAAGCACAGGCTTCGCACCCGCGACGCCAGATCCGGCGCCGGCTCCTTCGTCGCCTTGTCCTTCACGAACTCGACACCGAGCATCAGACCCTTGCCGCGAGCCTCGCCGACGAACGGGGACTCGCGCTCGACCTCCTGCAACAGCGTCAGCAGCTGCTCGCCGAGGCGCGAGGCGTGTGCGGCCAGGTCGTGCTCGTCCATGAAACGAAGGGCGGCGGCGCCGGCTGCGTAGGCGACCACATTGCCCCGGAACGTGCCGATGTGGGCACCCGGTCCCCACGTGTTCAAGGCTTCCTTGTAGGCAAGGGCCGAGATCGGGAACCCCAGTCCGCCGAGCGCCTTGCTCAGGGTCACGATGTCGGGCACCGTCCCGCTGTGCTCGAAGGCGAACATCTTCCCGGTCCGACAGAATCCCGCCTGGATCTCGTCGGCGATGAGCAGCACCTGGTGCCGGTCGCAGATCTCGCGAACCTTCGGCAGGAACTCGGGCGGCGGCACGATCGATCCGCCCTCGCCCTGAATCGGTTCGACGATGACGGCGGCCGGCGTGCCCACGCCCGAGTGCGGGTCCTCCAGCACGTGATCCAGGTGCTGCGCGCACTGCAGGCCGCACGTGTCTCTCGTCTTGCCGAAGGCGCAGCGATAGCAGTAGGCGTAGGGGACGAAGTGGACTTCGGCCACGAGCGGAAGGAGACGGTTCTTGAACGATCGCCCGCTCGACAACGAGAGCGCGCCGCTCGTCATGCCGTGGTACCCGCCCTCGAACGCGATGAGCGGAGCGCGGCCGGTGTTGAGGCGTGCCAGCTTCACGGCCGCTTCCACGGCATCCGATCCGGTCGGGCCGCCGAAGAACACGCGGGTGAGCGCCGGCGGCAGCACCTCACGCAGCCGCTCGACGAGGTCGCGGCGGGCCGGCGTCGGCAGGTCGAGGGCGTGGGTCAGCTGCGCGACCTGGGCCTCGGCCGCCGCCACGACCTCCGGATTGCCGTGCCCGACGGCCATGACACCCGCGCCGCCGAAGAAGTCGAGGTAGACGTTGCCGTCGACGTCCTCGACGGTGGCGCCGCGGCCGCGCGCCAGCGCGCACGGAAACCCGCGGGGATAGGAGACGGCCGCCGCCTCGTGTGTCGCCTGGAACGCCAGGTACTGCTGCGAGCGCGGCCCCGGCGGAGGCGTCTTGATGGAGGGGGCGGGATCGAAGGACAGGTGTTGGAAGTCCATGGCCGCGTCGCTCGCTATCGTTTCCGCAACCGGTAGTAGCTGCCCGCCGTCAGCCTCGTGGCTCGTCCTGTCTCGTCGACGTCGAAGGTGAGCAGCTCGCCATCCATCCCACCCCCGACCATCCGGAACGTCCGGGGTCCGACGGGCGTCAGCCGCACCCGCGACTCCCACGGATTGGTCGCGTCGGGCACGATCATCGTCAGTTCGCCGTCGAGCACCATGATCTGGACGTCCACGTGCTTCCACGTGTAGGTGCCCTCGTACTGCGACCAGGCGGGGTCCGCGATGGGTCGCGGCCGCGGCGTCTCGGTCGCCTTGGCGACGGCCGGACCGACAATGGTGAACGCCTGATTGACGTAGAACAGGGGATCGGCGTCGTAGTCGTTGACGAGGACGATCACACCGAACTTCTCAGCCGGCGACGTCTCGATCTGGCTCTTGTAGCCCGGCGCCGCACCGTCGTGCCCGACCCGCACCTGCGAGCCGACGTGACGGATCCAGAACCCCAGCCCCTGACCGCTCTGCCAGTCGGGACGCAACCATTCGACGCGGTGCATCTCGCGCAGCGTGAAGCCGTTGAGGATCTGCGCGCCGCCGGCCGGGCCGTCGCGGAATTGCAGCGAGACGAACCGCGCCAGGTCCTCCACGTTCGAGGCGAGGTTCGCGGCCGGCGTCAGGCCGCGCGCGTCGATGAAGTCTTCGACCTCCCGCGGCTCGCCGGGCACGCGCTTTCGGTAGCCGACGGCGAGCCCCGGCGTCGTCGGCTCGGGCGTCACACGCGTCGACTGCATCCCGAGCGGCCTGAGCACATGGTCCTCGATGTACTGCGCGTACGGCTCCCCGGACACGGCGGCGACCACTTCGCCGGCGATCGCCATGGCAAGATTCGAGTACTTGTACTCGACCTCGGGCGGGAAGACGGCCTCCTCCCGGGACACGAGGCGCATCATCTCCTCGCGGCTCGGGAATCTCAGGTCGTTCCAATAGTGGAGCGGCAGCTCGCGAGGCAGCCCGGACGTGTGGGTCAGCAGGTGCCGGATGGTGATCGCCGGGGCGTCGGGTTCGACCTTCTTCACTTGAAACCACGGCAGATACTTCGAGACCGGGTCGTCGAGCCGCAGTTTGCCCGCGTCGCGAAGCTGCATGATGGCCGTCGCCGTGAACAGCTTCGAAATCGAGGCAATGCGGTACAGCGTCGCCGACGTGGCCTGCTGCCGCAGCTCGCGATTGGCGAACCCGTACCCCTTCGCCCAGATCAGGTCCTGGTCGTAGACGATACCGATGGACAGACCCGTTTGCTCGCGGGAGACCACCATCTCCTGCAGCCAGGCGTCGAGGACCCGGATGGTCGCGGCGACCTCGGGCTGCTGCGCCAGCGGCTGCCGTGGCTGTGCGGCCATGGCAGGCGGTGCGGTCAGCGCGAGCGCCAGCCAGACGAGAGCGATCGCGAAGCGACGCGGTGGCATGGTCCACTCCCTCGACAGCCGTTACTGGCGGAAGGCGAGGCCGTCTGGAAAGCGACCCGTGGGCACCGTCCTGACGGCTTCCATCACGCGCAGGTCGATCACCGACAGGGTGTTGTCCTTGTCGTTGCCGACATACAGGTACGTACCGTCCCCGTTCAACACGAGGCCGTTCGGCTGCGCGCCTACCGGCAGCTGCTTCTTGAGACTGCGGTTGGCGCCGCCGCGCAGATCCACGAACAGGAGCGCGTCACACCCTCGCCCGGTGACGTAGCCCAGCTGGCCATCGGGCGCCAGGACGATGCGCTGCGGCGCGTGACCGAGGCCGACCGGCCCTGTGACCTGGCGGCTGGCTGTCTCGACGAACGACAGCGTGTCCTGGGAGACATTCACGACGAGCAGCATCTTCCCGTCCGGCGTCAGCGCCATCCCGCGCGGCTGCTTGCCGACCTTGATCGTGGCGGCGACCGTCCCGCTCGTCGTGTCGATGACCGACACCGAGAACGACTGATCGTTGGCGACCCACAGCGTGCGACCGTCGGGCGCGAGCAGCAGCCGCATCGGCGTCTTCCCGCCCGTCGGAATCTCCTTGATCACCCCGTGGGTGTCGGTGGACAGGACGAGGACGGAGTCCTGCGCGGACATGGCCACATACAGCCGCTTTCCGTCCGGGCTCACGGCCAGGCCCTCGGGGCTTCGCAAGGTCGGATCGGTGACGGTCGCGGCCACCGTCATCGTGTCGAGGTCGACGACCGTCAACGAGTGGTCGTCCTTGTTCGACACGTACGCGCGCCGGCCATCCGGCGTGATACACACCTCGCGCGGACCGCTTCCCGTGGGCAGGGTCTTGACGGAGGTGAGGGACGCCCCCTGTGCCTTGAACACGCCGAGCGTGGCATCGGTCCGATGGACGACCAGCAGCAGACTGTCGCGGCTCGCCGGCTGGGCGGCGGCCACGGACCACGAGCACGCGAGGATCACGAGCAACCAGGACTGGCGGAGTGTGAGCGTCATCGTTCCCTTCCGATGTGGGTATCCGGCGGTGCCCGATCGGACGCGTACGTTAGGATATTTCATATACAATATCTATGTTTGTCAATCGCCCAGTGGCTCCGCGGGGCTGCCCCCCCGGAGCGCGTGTTCCGAGCCGGAGCGAACCCATGAAGCCCATCGCCCGTGTCCTGGCCGCCGCCGCAATCGCCAGTGTCGTCTGCGTGCCCGACACCACCCTGTCTGCGCGGGGCGCCCAAAAGCCGCCGGCCCCGCAGACCCTCGACGCGGAATACACTGCGAAGATCCGGCAGTACACCGAGGACCGGCGCATCCTGACCGAGCTGGTCGATCACATGCCGGCGTCCGACCGCGTCCCCTCGCCGCTCGCGGTGCTCGGCCGCATCCCGGGGACGCCGAACGAGCTCACCTACTACGACGACATCCTCCGCTATTTCCACGCCCTCGACGCGGCCTCCGATCGCGTGTCGCTGTTCACGATCGGCAAGAGCGACGAGGGGCGCGATCTCGTGATGGCGGTCGTGGCCGACGCGGCGACGATTCGCTCGCTCGACAGGTACAAGGCGATCACCGCGCAATTGACCGATCCGCGCGAGCTCGACGAGGCGCGCGCGCGCGAGCTCGTGGCCGCGGGCAAGCCGATCTACCACATCACCGGCTCGATGCACTCCACCGAATCGGGCAGCCCGGAGATGCTCATGGAGCTGGCCTTCCGCCTGGCGGTCGAGGAGACGCCGTTCATCCAGGCCATCCGCAACAACGTGATCGTGGCCATCACGCCGGTCGTCGAGGTCGACGGGCGCGACAAGCAGGTCGACACGTTCTACTACGGCAAGAAGACGGGGAAGCCGGTGCCGCCGCCGACCTGGTGGGGTCGCTACGTGGCGCACGACAACAACCGGGACGCCATCGGGCAGGGGCTCACGCTCACGCAGGACATGATGCGCGCCTTCCTCGACTGGCATCCGACCGTGGTGCACGACCTCCACGAGTCCATACCGTACCTGTACATCTGGACCGGCACGAGCCCGCTCAACGGGTCGGTCGATCCTCTGACGATCGAGGAATGGTGGCTGCTCGCCAAGCACGAAGAGAGCGAGATGACCAAGCGCGGCGTGCCGGGCGTGTGGACGGGCGGCACGACCTACGGCGGATGGGCGCCCAACTTCATGATCTTCATCGCGAACCTGCACAACGCGATCGGCCGGATCTACGAGACGCAGAAGTACGGCCCGGAGCCGTACGAGGTCATGCCCGGTCCGGCCCAGCTCAGCCGAGAATGGTACCGGCCGACACCGCCCTTGCCGCGCATCAAGTGGGGACCGCGCAACAACGTCAACATCCAGGAGAGCGCGCTGCTGCTGGGCCTGAACTTCGTGGCCCGCAACCGGGAGACGTTTCTCGAGAACTACTACCTGAAGAACAAGCGGGCCGTCGAACGCGGACGGACCGAGGCGCCGTTCGCCTGGGTGATCCCGGCGGCGCAGCGGCGCCGCAGTGAGGCCGCGGACCTCGTGAACCTCCTGCGGCGGCAGGGCGTCGAGGTGCATCGGGCCGGCGCGCCAGCCGCGCTCGGCGGCGTGTCGGTGGCGGCCGGCGACTACGTGGTGCGCATGAACCAGCCGTACCGCCCTGTCGTGGACGCCCTGCTCGGCCTGCAGGCCTTTGCCCCTGCCAATCCGATCCCCTTTGACGACACCGGCTGGAGCCTGCCGCTGCTGCGCAATGTGACGGCCGAACGGGTCAACGACCAGGCGATTCTCGCCTTGCCGATGACGCTGATGTCGGCCGACGCGTCGGTGACGGGCGCCATCCAGGGCAGCGGTCCGGTGCTGCTCGTCGAGCACAACACGGACAACCGGCTGGTCACGTTCCGCTTCGCGCATCCCGACGTCCGCATGCAGGCGGCCGAACAGCCGTTCGAGGCGGCCGGACGCACGTTCCCCGCCGGGACCTTCATCCTGCCGGACGCCAGTCACGGGGCGGTCGACGCGTCGATCAGAGATCTCGGCCTGTCCGCCTACGCCGTACCGGCGCCGCCCCCGGTTCCGGCGCACGACCTCGATGTGCCCCGCATCGGCTTCGTGCATTCCTGGCTGCGCGCGCAGGACGAAGGCTGGGTGCGGCTGGCGCTGGACAAGTTCGGCGTGCCCTACACCTACATCGGTGAAGACAAGCTGCGCGCCGGCGACTTGAGGGCGCGCTTCGACGTCATCGTGCTGCCCCACATCGGCGGCACGCCGCAGGAGCAGGTGAACGGCATCCCGCTCATCGGCGACCCGATTCCGTACCAGAAGAGCGAGCTGACGCCGCACCTCGGCGTCCTCGACTCGACCGACGACGTGCGCGGCGGCATGGGAATCGACGGCGTGGCCAATCTCGCCCGGTTCCTCAAGGCCGGCGGCACGCTCCTCGTCGAGGGATCGACGACGACGATCCTGCCGGCCTACGGCGTGACGACCGGCGTGGTCGTCGAAGACCCTCCCGGCCTGTACGCGAAGGGATCGGTGCTCAAGGCGCTGCTCGCCGACAGGACCAGCCCGATCCTCTACGGCTACGACGCCGACGCGCTCGCGGTCTACTTCAATCAAGGCCCTGTCCTGGCGATCCGCTGGGGCGGAGCCGCGCCGAACACCGCGCCTGAGATTCCCGGGGTGGGACAGAACCCGACGCCCAACAGCGCGCGACCGCAGCTGACGACGCTCGCGCCGCGGGCGCGATCGGGCGCGCCGCCGGCGGCGGCGGCGAGCGCAGAGTGGGTCCCGAAGGCCGTGCGCGTGGCCGGTGGCGGCGCGGACATGCTGCCCCGGGTGATTCTCCGGTTTCCTGCGGATCCGAACGACCTGCTGCTGAGCGGCATGCTCGTGGGCGGGCAGGCGCTCGCCGGCCGCGCCGTCGTCGTCGATGCGCCCGTCGGCGGGGGGCACGTCGTGATGTTCGCCAACCGGCCCTACTGGAGATGGGAGACGCAGGGCAGCTTCTTTCTGGGCTTCAACGCGATCCTCAACTGGAACGACCTGGACGCGGGCCGTCGCCAGCCCCCCGCCCCGCCTACCGCGTCGCGGTAGCCGGAGAGACGGCCCCGGGCGTCGTGCCTCGCGTCGATTCGTGCTGGAGCAGGAACAGCAGCCCGTCGGAGAGCGTGCCGCGCCAGGTGAGGGGCTCGTGCCCGCCGGGCACGTCGCGATACTCGACGACCGGATAACCCTTGGCCACCAAGACGTCCCGCAGGTGCCGCGCCGCGAGCGGCAGCGACGGTCCGTTGTTCGGCGAGGGAACGCCCTGCTCGAGGAACCCCGCCTGGATGCAGAAGTGAATGGGCAGCACCGGGCTCGCCTGGAACTGCTGCGTCAGCCATTCGTGGTTCACTTCGTCGCCTTCGTTGCCCCGCCAGAACGCGCCCGACTGGGCGAGCACGTTGCCGAACAGGTCGGGCCGCTTGAACGCCACGTAGCCCGCCGTCAGCCCCCCAGCGCTCAGACCGCACACGATCGTCTTCGTGGGATCGGTCGTGACGTGATACGCCTGGCGCACCCACGGCAGGAGCTCCGTGGCCAGGAAGTCCACGAAGGCCTGGTGGTTGCTCAGCTCCTTCTGCCGCGACGTCCACGGGTTCTCGACGAGCACCGCCACGATTGGCGGGATCTTGCGCGCGGCGAGGAGGTTGTCGAGGATCGTGGGCGTCGGGATTCCCGCGCTGTCCAGGTACGCGCGCCCGTCGAAGCAGATCACCATGCGATAGAGCTGGTTCGCCGTCGGCGAGTATCCGGGTGGCGTGTAGATCCAGATGCGCCGCTCGTTGCCGAGAACGGCGCTCTTGAACCGGTGCATCTCGACCCGGCCGTCCGGAATGCCTTCCTGTCTCGCAATCCAGGGCTGTGCTGAGGCCTTCGGCATCTCCGCGATGGACCCCTCGATCCGGTTCATGTCGGGATCCTCGGGATCGGGCGGCGAGCGAAACGTCTTCCGGTTGAGGGGATCGAACTGCTGCAGGCGCATCAGATCGGGAAGCGACACGCGGGCGGTCATCGCCGCGAGCGGGTCGGGCAGGAACGAGTACGTGAAGCGCAGGTCGCTGCGGATCTCGAGCGTGCGGTACCAGACATCGGTGCCGGGCACCTGCGCCATCAGGTTCTCGACGAGGCTGCGCGAGGACCGGAACGGGATGACGGCGAGCACGCTCGTCGTCTCCGGCTTCCCGCGCCACAGGAAGGTGGCGATCACGTGCTGATCGTCGTCCGGCACCGGCTCGACGAGGGGCGTGCCCCGGGCCTCCATCTCCTTCCAGAAGGTCGCAACCGCATCGGCGGCGCCGCTCTGCACGTCCCTTTGCAGCACGGCGAGGCGCGGGCTCTGGGCCGGCTCGAACGGCGGCGCCTGGGCGAACGTCTGGGTGGCAAGACCGGCGCCCACGAGCAGGGCGACGACCCGCAGCGGACAGGGCCGGCGTTTCATGTGCCCATCTCCAGGACCCGATGTCCCTCGTTCTCTATTTCCTGTCCTTGTACTTCTCGTACAGGTCCGTGTAGCGCGATTCCACGCCCGCCTGTTTCCCGTTGACGAAGGTCTGGATGATGTGGGTTCCGTACTCGAAGATGTCGCCGTCGGTCAGCACGAGGTCCGCCCGCTTGCCCGTCTCGATGCTGCCCACCTCACCGGCGACGCCGACGAATTCGGCGGGCGTCAGCGTGACGCTGCGCAGCGCCACGTCGCGCGGGAGGCCGCACGCCACCGCCATGCCGACCTGGTGGCGCAGGCTGAGGTCGTTGGCCGTTCCACTTACCGTTCCGAAGGCAATCCCGACCCCGTGCTCGTGCAGCACGGCCGCGGCGCGGCACACCGTGTCGACCGGGTCGTCGGGGCGAATCGGCATGTCGCCGGGAGGACCGACAATCACGCGGGCGTCCTGCTCCTTCAGGAAGTCGGCGAGGAGCGGCGCGTCTTCGGCCCCGACCAGCACGTAGTTCAGCTTCTGTTCGCGCGCGAACCCGACCGCCTTTCTGATGTCCTGTTCGCTCTGCACCTCGATGAACACCGGTTGCCGCCCTTTGAGCACCGGGATCATCGCCTCGTACGGCGCCTCCTCGGCCGTCGGGGCGGGAGCCTCGGCCCCGGCCTGGTCCCTGGCGTCCATGTACTTGCGCGCAGCGGCGAAGAACTCTGTCAGCTCGCGCATCTTCGTCGCGTAGTCCTTCACCTCGGCATACGGGTGGCGGCGGCGCGTGTAGGCCGGCGCGTCGTAGTTGAGCAGCTTCGGAAAGTCGACGAACATCGGGCCATGCTTGGCCACCACCATCTCGTCGGCCGTCCACCCGCCGAGCGCCATCACGGCGCCCTGGCCGGCCACGATGCCGCTACTGGGACTGCTCACCACGTGCAGAATGCCGACCGATCGTGCGATCGCGACAAACGCGCTGGCGCTGTGGAACGCGTCGAACGTCATGAGCTGCGGCGTGAAGTCACCGATGTCGCTGAAGTCGTCCGATTCCCAGAGGCCGGGGATCTCGGTGAGGCCGACGCTGGTGAAGGCGTCGAACAGCCCGGGGTACACCGTCAGCCCCCGGCCGTCGATGACCGTCGCCTCGGCTGGCACGGTGACGGCCGCGCCGACATCGGCGATGCGGCCGTCGCGGATCACGACCGTCCCCTTCTCGATCACCGGTCCCGACACGGTGACGATGCGCGCGTCTTTGATCGCGTAGGCCTGCTGGGCGGAGGCGACATCGGTGAAGACGAGGAGCGCCGCGCCAACCGCGGCGCAGACGATGGGCGCGCGGCGCCCCGATTGACGTCGTGATCTAGCGGCCACTGGGTACCTGCCTTCCTGCGGGCGATTGCGGGCGGACGGCCGGCGACCCGGTCGTCACGCCGGGCGCAGCCGGCACCTCGTCGAGCGCGGACAACCGCTCCTTCTCGGCCGCGATCGCCTTCGCCCGTTCCCGGTCGCGTGCGCGGCTGAAATACAACTGCCCGTCGATGTACACCTGCTCCGGCGTGGCGTACACGCTGAACGGGTACTTGTCGAAGATCACCAGGTTGGCGTCCTTGCCTTCGTCGATGGAACCGACTGTCCGATCGACGCCGTGCTGCTTCGCGGCGTTGATCGTGATGAGCGCCAGGGCCTGATCGGGCGTCAACCCGTACTCGAGCGTCTGGGCCGCCTCGTGCACCATGTGCGCGACTTCCCAGCCATCGGTGCCGATCGACACCGACACGCCCGCCTTGACGAGGACGGCGATCCCCTGGGGAATGGCATCCCACGATTCGACCTTGGTGCCCAGCAGATCGAAGGCGGCAACGCCCGCACCGTGTCGCGCCAGCTCGGGCGCGATCTTGTACCCCTCGGCGGCATGCTCGAAGCGGCCGACCTTGAAGCCGAACTCGTCGGCCAGCCGCATCAGGGTCAGCATCTCGTCCGCCTGGTACGCGTGGACCGTGATCATGCGCGTGCCCGTCAACACCTCCACGAGGGGTTCGAGCGTGAGATCGCGCCGCGGGGGCAGCAGGCCGAGGTGCCCGTCGCGGGCCTTCTCGTAGAGATCCCACTGCAGCTTGTAGTCCCTCGCCGCCACGAGCGCGCTTCGGATGACGTCCATGACGCCCATGCGGCTCGCGGGGTACCGCCGCGCCACGCCCTCCGCCGGCTGGGTGCCGCGGCCCTTCGGGTTGGTCCCGAGCGCCATCTTGAGGGTCGGTGTCGCTCCGGGCACGACCAGGTCCTTGGCGGGTTTCCCCCACGCCGTCTTGATCAGAACGCCCTGCCCGCCAATGGGGTTGACGCTGCCGTGCATGGTGTGCACCATCGTCACACCGCCGCTCAGCGCCCGGTACACCCCGATCTCGGTCGGATCGATGACGTCTTCGAGCTTCGTCATCGACGTCACGGCAATCGTGGCGTCGTTGTGCGCGTCGCTCCCGATGTGGTTGTGGGTGTCGATGAAGCCGGGCGTCACCCACTTGCCGGTCGCATCGACGATCCGCGCCTGCGGTCCGGCCTCGAGGTTGGCGCCAATCGCGGCGATCTTGCCATGACGGACCAGAATCGACGTGTGCTCGAGCGTGCCGTGCGTCGCCGTCATGACCGTGGCGTTCCTGATGAGAAGCTCCTCGGACGCGACCGGCGGCGGGAAGTACGGGTCGGTGCCGGCGGCCATCACGCGCGAGACGAACGGGGGGGCGGCCGGCGCGCGTGCGGCCGCACGCCGCCCGGGAACCGGCGTCGGGACCGATGCCGCTCCGGACTCCGTCGTCGCGGCCGTCCGTTCGTGGCCGCCGACGTAGACCGCCGTCAGGCGGGTGCCCTCATCGAGCAGATCGCCGTCGGCGACGATCAGGTTCGCGATCTTGCCGGGCTCGATGCTGCCCACCTGCTGCGCCACGCCGAGGATCTCCGCCGCCGACAGTGTTGCCGCGCGGATGGCGGCCTCCTTCGACAGGCCGTTCGCCACCGCCCGCCGGAGGTTCGCCAGGAACGCGTCACCCGTCTTCAACCCGTCCGATGCAAACGCGAACGGCACGCCCGCGCGCGCCAGCTCCCCGGCCGCTTCCGGCGCATGGACCCGGGCCCGCATCTCCAGGTAGGTTTCCTCGGGCGCGGCCGCTGCGGCGGTCGTGACGAATTGCGCCTGCTTGCCCAGCCGGCTCGCTGGCCTGGGCGGGAAATTCAGGCTGACGATGACCGGCAGCTTCGCGGCCTTCAACGCCTCGGCGTGCTGCGCGGCCTCGTAGCCGCCGGCGATCATGCACCGGACGTGAAACCGGTCCGCGAGGTCGAGGACCCGCTGCACCTCGCGCTCGGCGCGCGCCGGAACGATGAGCGGCATCGTCCCTTCCGCGACGGGGCGCAGGGCCTCGAGTGCGCGCACGGGCTCCGCGTACCCGATCGAGGCGAGGTCGGTCGCGGGGAAGGCGGCGGCCTTCAGGGCGTGCTGCGCGTCGAGCACGGTCTGCTCGATATGGGACCAGACGCTGAGGAGCGAGCCGGGATACAGCCCGCCCGGAACCGGAAAGCCCGCCCGTCGAGGCGCACTGAGGGTGCGCAGCGCAATCCGCATCCCAACGGCCCGGCGGATGACCCTCGGCGTCGCGGCCTCGCCCTCGAGCGTCACCACCGCCGTCTGTCCCTCGAAGATGCCACGGTCCGGCGACACGTGCAGCGTCAGGATGCCCGCGTCACGCCACGCCGCCCAGGCGGCCGGGTCGGGATCGAGCTGGTCGGCTGCCTCGACGTGCGCGAAGAAGCCGCCGCCGTCAGGACCTGCCTGGTCGGAAGCAGCGGGCTGTCCGCGCGACGTCGAACCAGCCTGCGCAGCGTGCCCGGCCGGCGCATCCTTGAAAACCTGAACCGTCAGCGCGTCGATCAGCCCCGGGTACAGGTAGGCGCCACCCAGGTTCACCACCCTCGCGCCAGCCGGGATCGCCACCTTGGCACCGACCGCGCGAATGATCCCGTCGTGCACGACCACGGTCGCCCGCGGGAGCACCTGGCCGTTGCCGACGACGACTGTCGCGTTCGTCAGCGCGACGACCGATGCGGAACCGCCCTGGCGCGCCGTTCCAACATCGCGTGTCGGCAACGAGATCAAGCAAAGCAGCAAGACGAAGATTCGGGCCCTCACCTGTTACCTCCACGCTTCCGTCACCGCAAGTTGTCGATCACCTCGAGCGTCGCCGTCTCGATCACCCAGCGTCGTTGCACTGCCAGGCCAGGCGCAGCACCCGTCTGACCGACGCGCAATGGGCCAAGATCGAACCGCTTCTTCCGTGCCAAATGGAGATCTCTTCACTTGCAGAAGATCACTGCACCGGCCCCCGCAACGTGCAAGGTGAAGACAGCTTTCATCAACTGCAGATCGATGACTGAAAGGGCGTCATCGGCCGGCTGTGTTGAGTACAAGTACTTGCCGTCCGCGCTCATGGTCAGGCCCCACTGGGTCCTGGTGCCGACCGGAATCGTTTGGACAAGACGACGCGCCAATCGGCTGTTCGGGCGCAGGTTCATCACTCCGATGACACCTTGGAGATGGCCTGAGACGAACAAGAGCTGGCCATCCAGCGAGGGGACGACATGCTGCGGCGATTGGACAGTCCCAACCTCCTGCTCGAGCTCCAACGTGTTGGCATTGAAGTAACCGACCGCGTCATCGTCGATGAGCCCGACGACCAGTAACTTGCCGTCCGGCGTAAAGGCGAGGTCCTGAGGTCCGTGGCCGGTCTTGACGGTGCGCACGATCGTATCGGTCGAAGCGTCGATCACAGTGAGGGTGGCGGCTTCGGCGCTGGTGACGATAACTGTCTTTCCGTCGCGTGAAAACAGCGCACGCCTTGGCTCTTGGCCCACCGCAATCTTCTTGATCAGCTGGCGGGACGCGATATTGAAGACGAAGACGGTGTTGGCTTCCCTATCCACGACGTACAGCTTGCTTCCGTCCGGGCTGACGGCGCATCCGTCCGGTGACTCGATGCCGGGATCGGATATGGTGGCGACGATGGTCTTGCTCTGCAGATCGAGCACACCTACTTGTTTTTCCGGAACCTCTCCCACGAACAGGTGCGTCCCTTCGGGATCCAGACACATCTCGCCGGGCTGCCGCCCGGCAGGAACGGACTTGACCAGGCGAAGAGTGTCGCGGACCGGCGAGTAGAGCTTGACGGCCCCCTCGCCCCGGGCCGAGACGGCCACAAGCGATTGTCCTGGTGAGGTCGCAGGGCACAACAGCACAAGTCCGATAGCTCCAATCAGAAATCGCATCCTGAACATGACTTCGCCTCCTAGAAGCGCGGGTGCTGCGGTTCGACCGCGCAAGATAACGCTATGGCTTCCGCCGGCTGCTGGTTCGCCACGAGCGCTCCACCCGGATGTTCCTGGCGTTCTTCCAATTCGCCGCGGCGCTCATTGGCGCTGCGGAGATCATGAAACCGGTTCTAGGGCGGCTGTGCGCACGAGGACGCGCTCCCTGCCGGCGGCGCGTCAGGTCGCGATGGTCACGTCTGCACGACGCCCGTCCAGTGGCGCGTCCCGCTCGGTGGCAAAACTCGCGGTTGCCCGCAAGAAGGCCTCGATTTCCTGGGGCGAGTTGTAGTGGCTGCCCGACAGCCTGATGCAACTGTCGATGCCGATCTGCCGCAGCATCGCCGCGAAGTACGGATCGTGGCCTGGCGCGTGCACGCGGATCTGGGCCGACTTGTAGAGGGCACATCCCTCGGTGGATTCGATCCCGGCCAGGTTGAACCCGACCAGCAGCGACTGCTTCCAGAGAGGATCGCCGACCCCGTAGACGGTCACGTGATCCATCTCCCTGAGGCCGGCCACATCGCCCGTCCCGTGGAGCAACAGCGACAGCAACCCGACCTGGTGCGCCTTGATCGCCTTCATCGCCGCGACGACGAGCGACCGCCGGTCGGAAGCGCTCGTGAACCGCCCGCCGAGCCAGCACAGGTAATCGACGACCGCCGACCAGGCCGCGTAGGACTGGTGCTCGACGCCGCCCAGATCCCAGCAGGCGGCCGGCTTGAGGCTGTACTTCCAGTGCGGCAGCGCGGCGAGCCGCTCCGATGCGTGCGCGTAGCCGCAGCCCTTGACACCGTAATTCTTGTAGGGCGCGATGACGTAGGCGTCGGCGCCGACGTCCTCGACGTCGATGACGTCGGATGGAGAGTACTGCACGCCGTCGACCATCACGAACAGGTCGGGCTTGATCGCACGGGCCTCGCGAATGATGGTCTTGACGTCGTAGACCTCACCGGTGACGTTCGACGTGTGGGTCAGGACGAGGAAGCACGTGTGCTCGTCGACGTGGTTCAAGATCGCGTCGGTCTTGACCGAGGCCGTGTCCGGGTCGGGCGCGGCGACGCGCAGCTCCTTGTGATACTTCGCGGCGAAGAGCGCCAACGCGCTCTGGACCGACGCGTGGTCCAGGCCCGTGGTAATGACGTTCGTGCCGGGGATCGTGGAGACGACGGCGTCGGTGATGCGGAAGATGACGTGGCTGCTGCTCCAGCCCGGGATGATCTGACCGGATCTCGCACCGAAGAAGATCATCAGATCCTCGATCCCCTTCGCGGTCACGTCCATGGCGTGTTGGGAGCCAGGGTTGGCGCGCCCCTGCTGGTCCGGGAGACAGGTTTCCATCCCCATCGCCTCGATGACCCGCGTTGGCCGGCACGAGCCTGACGCCGCATCGAAGAAGATGCGCCGGCCGGAGTAGGGGTCCCAATCGACGTAGATGAACTGGTTCCTGATCTCCTGCATCAAGGCGGGTGAGAACAGGCCCTGTTCGTAGTCAGTCTCCATGTATCCCCCCTGACGTCACGGGAACGAGCCCTGCCGTGCCTACCACGACACCGACACGCGGCTCAGCACCACGTGTCGGCTGCCGGGCACGTGTCGAAGCGCACCGATGGCCGGCGGCCAGCCTGCCGGCTGGGTCGAATCGGGCCGGTGGTGGTTGACGCGTGGTGTAAGCACCGTGCTGAATCTCCTCGAACCGCCGGGCCCGCCGCCGGTGGAATATTATATACAATTATCGGGGATGTCGCGATCGTTCGTCACGCGCCGGGCGGGAACGCCGCCGGGCAATCGTTCGCCCGTGAGACGCGCTTGCCGGATCCCGGCCCTCCTGGCACCTTCACGCGTGCATGGCCCCGCGGTGGCAAGCGGCGCCGCCCGCCCCCCGGCCCGGGCCGCTCTCAATACTATATATCATATTCTCAAACCTCAGATTGGGAGATCTGGGCCGGTCTGCCGATTCCCTCCTCGCGCCAGTTGCTCTGTCCGATCGACTCACGTACAGGGAAGTCGGACCAGCAAGCGCCCGGTCGAACGCAGCCGCCGGAGAACGACATGATCTTCCGGAAGGCGACGTCGAGATTCGGCATGTCTGCCCGAGGGGCGCGAACCGCCGGCGCTCTGCGACGAAGCCGCTTTCAACGGGTTATTGGCGCCGGACCGGCGGTCTGTTCGTGGAGGTTTCTGAGCTTCAGATTCTCGGCGCCCCACCCGAGGGCGTCGATCTGACACCGGTCATCCCGGGGTCGGGCTCACCGGGACCGTCGTGGTTCGAATGCCCCGCCTTCGACGACACGCGGACGCACTTCACGAACGCGTACGCAGAAGAAGAGAAGGTGCTCTTCGATTCGCCGGTCGATGTGGACTGGGAACGGCTGGCCGAACTGCATTACCACGAGGTGGATGTTGCGAAGCTGCGATCCTCGTCCGGCATGATCGACACGGGCTCGCCCGCCTACCGTGCCGCCGTCGACCTGCTGAAGGATCAGGCCGACGACATGTTCGACAACGCCGAACGGCACTACGGCGCGCCGCGGAGCGAGTTGGATGGCCGAGCAGGAGGCGAGCGCACGAGAGTTCTATCGGGCGCTCAGCAGCTTCACGTTCAGGATCGCCGGGGACGACACGGAGTACGTGTTCATCCAGTGGGTTCCGGATGAGGGCGGCTACGAGATCTTCTGTCAGGAACGGTATGAGATCACCACGAAGAACGCTCCGCACCCGATCCTCGAGTTCAACGATTCCAGCTGCGACATCTAGGGTGAGGCGTCGGGCCGGCTCAAGCCGGCCCCCACGGAAGGCGGCCTTTCCGTGGCTCAATCCGTGGCGATTTCCGTGGTCGTTACGCGGGTCACGCCGAAGGCTCGATCACTTCGATCCCGCCCATGTACGGCCGCAGGACTTCGGGCACGACCACCGAGCCGTCCTTCCGCTGGCAATTCTCCAGGATGGCGATGATCGTCCGGCCGACGGCGAGGCCCGAGCCGTTCAGCGTGTGTACGAACTCGGCCTTGCCGGTGCCGTCGCCGCGGAACTTGATGTTCGCGCGGCGCGCCTGGAAGGCCTCGGTGTTGCTGCACGACGAGATCTCGCGATAGGCCTTCTGGCTCGGCAGCCACACCTCGATGTCGTAGGTCTTCGCCGCGGCGAAGCCCATGTCGCCCGTGCACAGCACGACCGTGCGGTACGGCAGGCCGAGGCGCTTCAGCACTTCTTCGGCGTGCGCCGTGAGCGACTCGAGCTCGTCGTACGACTGCTCGGGCCGCGTGAACTTCACGAGCTCCACCTTGTCGAACTGGTGCTGGCGGATCAGGCCGCGCACGTCCGCGCCGTACGAGCCGGCCTCGCTGCGGAAGCACGGCGTGTAGGCGACGTAGCGCAGCGGCAGCGTCCGGCCGTCCAGGATCTCGTTGCGATAGAGGTTGGTGACGGGCACCTCGGCGGTGGGAATCAGGTACAGATCCCAGTCGCCCGCCACCTTGAAGAGGTCGGCCTCGAACTTCGGCAGGTTGCCCGTGCCGGTGAGCGCGGCGGCGTTCACGAGAAACGGCGGCTCGATCTCGGTGTAGCCGTGCTCGCGCGCGTGCAGGTCGAGCATGAAGTTGATGAGCGCGCGCGACAGCCGCGCCCCCGCGCCCAGCAGCACCGAGAAGCGCGCGCCCGACATCTTCGTCGCCCGCTCGAAGTCGACGATGCCGAGCGCCGGCCCGAGATCCCAGTGCGCCTTGGGCTCGAAGTCGAACGCCGGCGGGTCGCCGTGGCGCCGCACCTCCCGGTTGTCGGCCGCGCTCGCCCCGACCGGCACGCTCGCGTGCGGCAGGTTGGGCAGCGTCTGCAGGACGACGAGGCGCTGGTGCTCGATCGAGTCGAGCGTGATCTCCAGCTGCTTGATCTGCGCGGCGCGCTGCTTGTTGGCCGCGAAGATCGGCGCGGCGTCCTTCCCCTGCCGCTTGGCGCGGGCGATCTCGTCGCCCGCCGTGTTCTGCAGGCGCTTGAGCCCCTCAACCTCGGGGATCATCTGGCGGCGGCGCGTCTCGAGCGACACCAGGTGCTCCAGGTCCTTGTCGACGTCGAGGCCGCGGTTGCGCAGACCCGTGCGCACGTCGTCGAGATGGTCGCGGACGAAGGCCGGATCGAGCATGAAATCTCCTGAGGCCGGAGGCCGGGGGCCGGGCCGCCTCCGCTCTTCGAGCTTCGGCTTGCCGGGCCGAAGCGCCCAGGCGCGAAGGCCGGCGGGCCAAGCGGCCAGGGTTGATCTTAACTGATACCGCCGCAATGAGATACGATGCCGGGACCGGCAGAGTGAGGGGGACCGTTGACACGACACGCCACGATCCGCAAGGCCGTCTTCCCCGTCGCCGGGCTGGGCACGCGCTTCCTACCCGCCACCAAGGCCCAGCCCAAGGAGATGCTGCCGCTCGTCGACAAGCCCATCATCCAGTACGGCGTGGAAGAGGCGCTGGCCTCGGGCGTGGACAACATCATCCTGGTCACCGGCCGCGGCAAGAACGCCATCGAGGATCACTTCGACGTCAACATCGAGCTCGAGACGTTTCTCGAGGCGCGCGGCAAGACGGCCCAGCTCGAGGAGATTCGCAAGATCTCCAACCTCATCAACTTCTCCTACGTCCGGCAGGGCGAGCCGCTCGGTCTCGGTCATGCCGTGCTCGTGACCCAGGGTCTGATCGGCCACGAGCCGTTCGCCGTCATCCTCGGCGACGACGTGATCGACGCGAACCCGCCGGCGCTCCGACAGATGATCGCGGTGTACGAGGAGCTGCAAGGTCCGGTCATCGCCGTCGAGCGCGTGCCGACCGAGGAGGTCAGCGCCTACGGCATCCTCGACGCCGAGCCCATCCGCCCGGGCGTCCACCGCATCGTCGACCTGGTGGAAAAGCCCGCCGTCGCCGAGGCGCCGTCGAACCTGGCCATCATCGGACGCTACGTGCTGACGCCCGACATCTTCCCCGAGCTCGAAGCGACCCAGAGCGACCGGACGGGCGAGATCCAGCTCACCAACGGGCTGCGAAGTCTGCTGCAGAAGCGGCCGCTCTACGCGCTGGAAATCGACGGCGTCCGCCACGACACCGGCAACAAGCTGGGGTTCCTGCGCGCGGTCGTGTACTTCGCGCTCAGACGGCCGGACCTCGCCGGCCCCTTCCGCGAGTACCTCAGCTCGATCGACCTCGAGAACAAGCTGAAGCTGCGGTGAGGGTGTTCGGGCCGGCTGAAGCCGGCCTCCACAGGTGGCTTGGAGCTGGGCGCCTGCCCCGACGCCGCCCGGGACCGCCGCGCGTGACGGCGGATAGCGCCTGAGACCTGGCCCGTGAGCCCTGAGCCTGCAGGTCCGGCCGACCGCCTCCGCTCTTCGAGCTTCGGCGAGTCCGCCGTAGCCTCGGCGAAGGCGGAAGCCGGACCCTACTTGGTCGTCGACGATGATGAAGCGGGCGAAGCCGGCTTGCCGTCCTTCGAGGCCTCGGCGGTCGAGGTGGACGCTTCGGGCTTGGTGCCGTTGCCCGACTCCGACGGGCCGGACGGCGCGGAGCTCTTCCGGGCGTAGTCGGTGATGTACCAGCCGGTCCCCTTGAACTGGATGGCGGGTGACGACAGCAGCTTGCGAACCGGCCCGCCGCAGGAGAGGCAGGTTTCGACCGGCGGGTCGGAGAACTTGCGAATCAGCTCGAAGTGTTTGCCGCAGGCTTCGCACTCGTACTCATACAGCGGCATGGTTCAGACGACTCTCCAGCGTCGATCTGTTGTGGACGTCTTGCTCTAACCTACTCAATTCCAATGACTTCTGTCAAATCGACCTATTCGAGCAGCTCGCCGCGGTCGTCCTCGCCGAGCAGGAGCCGCCGGTGCAGCGGGAACGGCAGGTGGCCGTTGCCGAGCAGGCTGTCGTGGAAGAGGCGCGGGACGAACTTGCCGCCCTGGCTGGCCTTGAGATCGTCGCGGAGCTTCATCAGCATGAGCTTGCCGGCCGAGTAGACCACGTAGGACGGGTCGAACGCGCCCCGCTCGGCCTCGCGGCGGGCGCTGGGCTCTTCCATGAACGCCTCGTCGCGGAAGAACCGCATGCCCTGCTCGACCGAGAGGTCGCCGGTGTGCAGGCGGATGCCCACGACGAACCGGCAGAGCCGGATCAGGGCCTCGGCGAGCTGGCCCAGGCGCACGGTGGGGTCGTCGCGCCGGAACCCGGCGTCGACGATCATCTGCTCGCAGTAGTGCGCCCAGCCCTCGACGAACGAGGCGGCCGCGAAGAGGATCGACTTGCGCAGCTTCGAGGTCACGCGGCGCAGGTGCTGGTAGTGCAGGAAGTGGCCCGGGTAGACCTCGTGCATCGAGATCGCCCAGAGCGCGCCGTAGTTGAAGTCGCGCAGGTGCTCTTCCTTGCGGTCGGCGGGCCAGGAGGTTTCGACGTCGGTGAGGTAGTAGTACGCGCGCATGGCGCGCGACTCGAACGGACCGGGCGTCCACATGCTGGCGAACGTCCACCGGTAGAAGCGCGGCGACGCCGCGACGACGACGGTCTCGCCCCCGGGCACCGACACGAGGTCGCGGCGGCGGATGAAGTCGAGCAGCTCGTTCACCTGCTCGCGCGCGGTGGAGACGAGGGCCCCGACGGGCGGGTGGTCGGCCTTCAGGCGGCGCCAGACCTCGTGCGGATCGCCGCCGTCGAGCCGGCCGGCCTCGCGGCGGAAGGCGTCCTGCGTCGCGTGCAGCTCGCGCATCGCGATGGCGAGCAGCCGATCGCTCGGGGTGGTCATGCCCTCCTCGAGGCGCAGCTTCTGCTCGAAGCGCTCGCGTCCGAGCCGGAACGCGCCGCGTGCGCGGGGCGCGACCTCGCGCTCGAGGTGCTCGATGTAGCCGCGCAGCGCGTCGGCGGCCTCGGTGGTCGCGTCGGCGAGGTCCGACAGCAGGCCGAGGTCGTCGACGTCGGCGAGGCCGCGCGGCAGGTCTTCCTCGACGAACCGCAACGTGCCGCGCAGCGTTTCGAGGCCGATCTTCACGAACAGGCCCGGCGGCTCCTTGATGTTCTCACGCGCCGCCTGGAGCAGACGCGGCGCCTGGCGCAGCTTGGACAGCACGCGGCGCGCGCGCTCGGTGAGGGGCGCATAGGGGAACAGCACCTGGCTCGCCAGGCTCGTGGACAACAGCTCGGCGTACAGCTGCGGGCTGCGCTCCCAGGTGCGGATGTCCTCCAGCTCGAAGAGACGCGCCTGGATGTCGTCCTCGAGGAACGGCCGCTCGACGCGCTCGACCACGGTCAGGGCGGCCGGGTCGATGGCGGCGAGCCGGCGGCCGAACGCCCCGAGCTCGCGCACGCGCGTGTCAATCGCCTGGCGGGAATAGTCCTCGAGCAGGTCGTCGTGCAGGTGCACGCCGTCGAACGTCGCGCTCGTGGGATGCGTTTCGTGGAGAAACGCCAGGTATTCGTCGACGAAATGGCCAAGCGACTCGGCGGAGTACATGCGGTCGACGGGCCTGCTCCTCAGCAGGCAGACGTTTGGCGGCCGCAGTCGGACGTCCCGGGCTCGATCTACAATACCGGCTCGGGTCCGCCCGACTCGCCCTTTGACGGCCTCATCCGATGACAGGCTGCCTTCACGTCGTCGCGACGCCCATCGGCAACCTGGAAGACATTACCCTGCGCGCGCTCAGGATCCTGCGCGAAGTCGAACTCATTGCGGCGGAAGACACACGGCGCACGGCCCGGCTCCTTCAACACTACTCGATCTCGACCCGAACGACGAGCCTCCACGAGCACAACGAGCGCCAGAAGATCCCGGCGCTGCTCGAGCGCCTGCAAGCCGGCGGCCGGGTCGCCCTGGTGAGCGACGCCGGGACCCCCGTGGTGTCCGATCCGGGCGCAAGGCTGGTGGCGGCGGCGCTCGCCCGCGGCATCCGTGTCGAGGCCGTGCCCGGGCCGAGCGCCGTCCTCACCGCGCTGGTGGCCAGCGGCCTGACGGCGGTGCCCTTCGTGTTCGTGGGATTCCCTCCGACTCGGTCAAAAGACAGAAAACAGTGGTTCGAAGAGGTGGCCAGAGAGGAACGGACGATTGTCGTGTTCGAGGCACCTCATAGGATCCTCGCAACCATGCGAGAGCTTGCAGTAATATTGGTTAATAGACCAATTTGCGTCTGTCGAGAGCTGACCAAGGTTCACGAGGAATTGGTTATTGGACCAACAAAGGATGTTCTGGGCAAGCTCAGGCAGCCGCGCGGCGAGTACACATTGGTCATAGGACCTACGTCTCGCCAGGGTGAGGCTCCAGGTGGCCCCCCGACCGATGCTGCACTTGCCGAAGAATTTGGCCGCCTGACAGAAAACGGTGAGATCGGCCGACGAGAAGCCATCCGCAGGCTCGCCGAGACCCACAAGCTCAAGCAGCGGGACGTCTACCAGGCCCTCGAACGAGCCAAGAGTTCTGGCGAATGACAGAACGGGTTATTCTGCGTCTCTTGCCGGCAACCGCCCGAAAATCGCGTCATCTTGACCGTGTCGTACCCGATTTGGTACCTTTAGCGCCGTTTGGGGGATAGCCCCCGTCCCGCGCACCAGAGGCCGCAGGCCGGCCGCCCAGGAGATTCGAGTGGCGAAGCAGCGCCGGGTTCCGACCCGGCCTCCCGCAAAACCGCGGCGTGGTCGCCTCGCCGCCCGGGCTGCCAGACCGTCCCGTCCAAGCCCGCCTCCCGCCGCCGCGCCACCCGCGAAATCCACCGCGTACCTCGAGGCCGTCGCGATGTACGAGCGCGGGCTGGAGGCGCTGGGGCGGCGCGACTTCGCCGGCGCGGCGGCCCGGCTGAACGAGGTGCTCACGCGGTTTCCGGACGAGCGGGAGCTCCACGAGCGCGTGCGGCTCTACCTCAAGGTGTGCGCGCGCGAGCTGCAGCCCAAGGCCGGCGCCCCGCGCTCGCTCGAGGAGCAGGTCTACGCCGCCACGATCGCGCTCAACGCCGGCAAGGACGACGAGGCGCTCCGGCTGCTGAGGGCGGCCGACCGCGACGAGACCGGCCGGGTCGCGTACATGCTGGCCGCGGTCCACGCCCGTCGCGGCGCGCGCGCCGACGCGCTGGCGGAGCTGCGGCGGGCCACCGAACAGGACGCCGAGAACCGGTCGCTGGCCCGGCGGGACACGGACTTCGAGCCCCTGCACGAAGACGAGGAGTTCCTGCAGGTCACGGCGCCGGTGGCGTCCGGCAACCGGCGACGGCCGCGGCCGCGGGCGTCGCGCTGATGTCCCGGCCTCGCGGCGCTCCTCCTCCGCTCCGATCCGGCTCCACCCGATGAGCGATCTGCACGTCGTCATTCTCGCGGCAGGCAAGGGCCGGCGCATGCACTCGCGTGTGGCCAAGGTGCTGCACCGTGTCGGGGGCCGCACGCTCATCGGCCACGCCCTGCGCGTCGCCCGCACGCTCGACGCGGCGTCGACGACGGTGGTCGTGGGCCATCTGGCGGAGCAGGTGACGGCGGCACTCGCCGGCGAGCCCGGCCTGCACGTCGTCGTCCAGGAGGCGCAGCTCGGCACGGCCCACGCGCTGCTGCAGACGGCGCCGCTCTTCGAGGGGGTGGCGGGACGCCTGCTGCTGCTCTCGGGCGACGTGCCGCTGCTCAGGCCCGAGACGCTCCGTCGGGTGCTCGACGTCCACGAGGCGAGCGGCGCCGCGGCGACGGTGCTCACCGCGACGGCCGTGCGGCCCTACGGCTACGGGCGCATCGTGCGCAGCGGCGGGCGGATCGCGCGCATCGTCGAGGAGCGCGACGCGTCGCCGGCCCAGCGGAAGATCCACGAGATCAACGCCGGGCTGTACGTGTTCGACCTCGCGCCGCTCTTCCCCGCGATCCGGCAGATCGCGGCGAGCAACGCGCAGGGGGAGTACTACCTGACCGATCTCGTCGGACTCTACCGGCGGCGGCGGCTGGTCGTCGAGACGGTCGTCCTGCCGGACACCACGGAAATCCGGGGCATCAACAGTCGTACGGAGCTTGCGGAGGTGGCTGCGCTCGTGAGGCAAGGAAAGAACGAAGAACTGATGGGGAGCGGCGTGACGATCGTGGATCCCGCGACGACCTACATCGATCAGGACGTGGAGGTCGGCGCGGACACGGTCATCCACCCCGGCGTCCTGCTCGAGGGCCGCACGCGCATCGGCGCGGCCTGCGAAATCCATGCGGGCGTGCGCATCGTGGATTCCACGATCGGCGACCGCGTGGTCGTGAACAACTACTGCGTGATCACCGAGTCGACGATTGCCGAGGGCGCGCGGGTGGGCCCGTTCGCGCACATCCGGCCCGGCAGCGAGATCCGGCACGACGCGCGGGTCGGCAACTTCGTCGAGCTGAAGAAGACCGTGCTCGGCGAGGGCTCGAAGGCCAACCACCTGACCTACCTGGGCGACGCCGTCGTCGGCGACCACGTCAACGTGGGCGCCGGGACGATCACGTGCAACTACGACGGCGTGCAGAAGCACCAGACCGTGATTGAGGACGGCGCGTTCATCGGCAGCGACAGCCAGCTCGTCGCGCCGGTGCGGGTGGGCGCCGGCGCCTACGTGGCCGCGGGCTCCTCCATCACGAAGGACGTGCCGCCGGGTGCGCTGGCCATCGCGCGGGGCCGGCAGGAGAACAAGGAAGGCTGGGCAGACAAGCTGAAGAAGGAATAACAATGTGTGGGATCATCGGCTACGTCGGGCCCAAGCCCGTCGTGCCCCTGCTCGTCGACGGCCTGCGCCGTCTGGAGTACCGCGGCTACGATTCGGCCGGACTGGCGGTGGTGCGCGACGGCGCCGTCGCGCTCAGACGGGCGGCGGGCAAGCTGTCGCGGCTCGAGGACGCGCTCGCGGCCAACCCGCTCGACGGCGAGTACGGCATCGGCCACACGCGCTGGGCAACCCACGGGCGGCCGACCGAGGAGAACGCCCACCCCCACCGCGACTGCACCGGCCGCATCGTCGTCATCCACAACGGCATCATCGAGAACTATCTCGAGCTGAAGCGCGCGCTCGCCGCCGAGGGACACCGCTTCGTCACCGAGACCGACACCGAGGTGGTGGCGCACCTGGTGGAGCGCGAGATGCGCGACGACGGGCTCGAGAACGCCGTGCGGCGCGCGCTCGGCTCGCTGCGGGGCCTCTTCGCGCTCGTGTTCATCGCGGCGGACGACCCAGGCAAGATCGTCGCCGTCCGCAACGGGCCGCCGCTCGTCGTCGGCCTCGGCGACGGCGAGTTCTTCGTCGCGTCGGACGTGCCCGCCCTGCTCGCGCACACGCGGGACGTGGTCTTCCTGGACGACGGCGAGGTGGCCGTCGTCACGCGCGCTGGCGTGACGTTCACCGATGCCGGCGGGCGCCCTGTCGAGAAGACCGCCCAGCGCATCACGTGGGACCCGGTCCAGGCCGAGAAGGCGGGCTACAAGCACTTCATGCTCAAGGAGATCTTCGAGCAGCCCTGGGCCGTGCGCGAGACCACGCTGGGCCGGGCGTCGGCCGAGACCGGGACGGTGTTCCTCGACGAGGTGGCGATACCCGAAGAGCGCCTGCGCGCGGTGGATCGGGTCGTGATGCTCGCGTGCGGCACCTCGTGGCATGCCGCGCTCGTCGGCAAGTTCCTGGTCGAGCAGCTCGCCGGCGTGCCCGTCGAGGTGGACTACGGCTCGGAGTTCCGCTACCGCCGACCGATCGTGACGCCGCGCACGCTGGCGGTGGTCATCACGCAGTCGGGCGAGACCGCCGACACGCTGGCGGCGCTCCGGGAAGCGCGCCGCCAGGGCGCGCTCAGCCTCGCTGTCTGCAACGTCGTCGGCAGCATGGCGACGCGCGAGAGCGACGGAACCGTGTACACGCACGCCGGACCGGAGATCGGCGTGGCGTCCACCAAGGCGTTCACCTCACAGCTCGTGGCGCTGCACCTCATCGCCGTGCGCCTCGGCCGCGTGCGCGCCACGCTGTCGGCGGACGCGGCGCGCCCGCACCTCGAGGCGCTCACGGGCCTGCCCATCCTCCTGGAACAGGCGCTCAAGTGCGACGCCGCCGTGGAGGCCGTCGCCGGACGCTTCTACCAGCGCCGCGACTTCCTCTACCTCGCGCGCGGGATCAACTACCCGATCGCGCTCGAAGGCGCGCTGAAGCTCAAGGAGATCTCGTACATCCACGCCGAGGGCTATCCCGCCGGCGAGATGAAGCACGGGCCGATCGCGCTCATCGACGAGCGCATGCCGGTGGTGGCGCTCGCGCCGCGCGACCACGTCTTCGAGAAGATGGCCGGGAACGTCCAGGAAGTGAAGGCGCGGGGCGGCACGGTCATCGCCCTGACGACCGCCGGCGACGACCGCCTCACGGAGCTGCTCGACCCGGCCCGCGACGTGCAGATCGCGGTGCCCGACGCGCACCCGCTGCTGACCCCCGTCGTGCTCACGATTCCGCTCCAGCTGCTCGCCTACCACATCGCCGTGCGCCTGGGCTGCGACGTGGACCAGCCGCGCAATCTGGCCAAGAGCGTCACCGTCGAGTAGTTGCCAATAAATAGTTGAAAACAAACGACTAACGTGGCGCCACACCGAGTCCTTGACATTTGTACTATTGTACTGGTATAAGTGTTTTATGACTGACGTGGTCCCACTCCTCCGCATCGACACCCGGGACCCGATGCCCGTCTACGCCCAGATCGAGCGGCGTATCCGGGCGGCCATCACAGCGGGCCAGCTGACGGCGGGCGCGCAGCTGCCAACCGTGCGCCAGCTGGCCGTCGACCTGCGCGTCAACGCCAACACCGTCGCCCGCGTCTACGCCCAACTCGAGCGCGACGGCGTGGTCGAGACCCGACGCGGCGTCGGCACGTTCGTCGCCGACCCATCCGTCCGGACCGCCGCCGCGGGCCGCGACGCGCGCCAGGCCGAGCTCGAGCGCATGGTGCAGCGGCTCCTGTCGGACGCGGCGTCGCTCGGCTTTACGACGGCACAGATCGTGGCAACCATCGAGCACTCCAACGGAACGGAGTAAGGAGGTCAGTCGTGGAGATGTTCTCGAAAGACGATGCGGATCGGACCGCCGCTCGTCCCAACGTCGTCGCGCTCGTGATCTTCCTCGTGTTCGCGGCGGCCGGCGCCATCGTGTCGCTGGCGACCTCGAACGCGACCGGCGCGGTCGCCGGCGTCCTCGTCGGTCTGGTGCTCGCCCAGTCGCCGAAGGTGGCCAAGCAGTGGGAGCGCGCGGTCGTGCTGCGGCTCGGCCGCTACGTCGGGCTGCGAGGCCCCGGAGTGTTCTGGATCGTGCCGTTCGTCGAGACCATCACCCGGTGGGTCGATCAGCGGGTCATCACGACGAGCTTCGCCGCCGAGGAGACGCTCACCTCCGACACGGTGCCGGTCAACGTCGACGCCGTGCTCTTCTGGCTGGTGTACGACCCGGAGAAGGCCGCGCTCGAGGTGCAGGACTACCGCCAGGCGGTGAGCTGGGCGGCACAGACGGGCCTGCGGGACATCATCGGGCGGACCGAGCTGACGACGCTCCTTCGCGGTCGCGAGCGGATCGAGGCGGAGCTGCAGCAGCTCATCGACGCGCGGACCAACCCGTGGGGCATCACCGTGCAGTCGGTCGAGATGCGCGACGTCGTGATTCCCAACGCGCTCCAGGACGCCATGTCGCGCGAGGCGCAGGCCGCGCGCGAGAAGCAGGCGCGCATCATCCTCGCCCAAGCCGAGGTCGAGATCGCCCACCAATTCGACTCGGCGGCGAAGTCGTACCAGAACAACCCGACGGCGCTCCACCTCCGGGCGATGAACATGCTGTACGAGGGGCTGAAGGAGAAGGGCGCGCTGATGCTCGTGCCGAGCTCGGCGGTCGAGTCGATGGGGATGGGCGGCCTGATGGGCGGCGCCGCGCTCGCGCAGCAGCAGCTGACGACGCCGGTCGCGGGCCCGGCGCACTGACGGTCGTCGCGGCCGCACCGCGCGGTCACGCGCGGATGCGGCCGACGATGGCGCGCGTCATCGCGGAGCAGGAGAGCGCGGGGGCGCCGCGCTCGACCAGATCGGCCGTGCGGCTGCCGGCGGCCAGCGTCTCCTCGATCGCGCGCTCGAGCGCGTCGGCCTCCGCCTCGAGCTTCAGGCCGTGGCCGAGCAGCATGGCAGCCGAGCCGAGCGCACCTATCGGGTTGGCCTTGTCGGCCCCGGCGATGTCCGGGGCCGAGCCGTGCACGGGCTCGAAGAGGCCCGTGCCGTCGCCGATGCTGGCCGACGGCAGCAGCCCCAGCGAGCCGCACACCGCCCCCGCCTCGTCCGACAGGATGTCGCCGAACAGGTTCTCGGTGAGGACGACGTCGAAGCTGGCGGGCGCAAGCGCGATCCTCATCGCGCAGGCGTCGACGTACAGGTGCTGCAGCTCGACGTCCGGGTGCCGCGCGCCGACCTCGGTGACCACGCTCCGCCAGAGCCGGGACGTCTCGAGGACGTTGGCCTTGTCCACCGACACCACCCGGCGGCGCCGACGGCGCGCGGCGGCGAACGCCACCTCGGCGACGCGCTCGATCTCGCCGCGCGAGTAGCGCATGGTGTTGAACGCCGACGCGCCCTCGTCGGCGTACCCGCGCGGCTCCCCGTAGTAGAGCCCGCCGGTCAGCTCCCGCACGATCAGCATGTCGGTACCGGCGAGCGCCGAGGCCTTCACCGGGCCGGCGTCCTCGAGACCCGGCCAGACGCGCGCGGGCCGCAGGTTGGCGTACACGCCGAGCGCGCGCCTGAGGTCGAGCAGCCCTCGCTCCGGCCGCCGCGCGGGCTCCTCGCGGTCGAAGGCGGGGTCGCCGACCGCGCCGAGCAGCACCGCGTCGGCGCCGAGGCAGGCCTCGAGCGTGGGCGGCGGCAGCGGCGGGCCGCCCGCGTTCAAGGCGGCGCCGCCGATCGGGTGCTCGTCGAGCGCGAACTCGTGATGGAAGATCGAAGCGACGGCACGAAGGGCCTCGACGGCCGCGCGGGTGACCTCGGGACCGACGCCGTCCCCTGGGAGCAAGACGATCCGGGCACGCATTGGGGGGATTGTACTCCCGGGACTCGGAACTCGGGACAGGGGTCAGTCGTCAGGGGGCAGGGGGCAGCGGTCAGGGGGCAGGAAGGACCGCTGCCACGCGGTCGCAGCGGCGCAGAATGGTCTTCCTGACCCCTGCCCCCTGACCCCTGACGGCTGTCAGACCCCGTGCCCGTAGCCGTACTCGGCCTGGCCGTGGTCGATCAGGGTGATGGCCGCCTTGGTCTCGACCTCGCGGGCGGCGGCGCGCTCCTCGGCCTGCAGTGTCTCGATGATCGCCTGCAGCTCGGCGTCCGACACGTGCTTCTGCCGGTCGGCGATCGCGATCATCCGGCGGTACGCGCGGTCGAGCTCGAAGCGCGTGAGCGTGTAGCCGAGCTCCTCGGCGCGCTTCTGCACGGCGTGGCGTCCCGAGTGCTTCCCGAGCACCATCGTCGTCCGCACGCCGACGTCCTCGGGCCGCATGATCTCGTAGGTCCGGCGGTCCTTCAGCATGCCGTCCTGGTGGATGCCCGCCTCGTGCGCGAAGGCGTTGCGCCCGACGATGGCCTTGTTGGCCTGGACGGGCTCGCCGGTGACGGCGGTCAGCAGCTGGCTCGTGGCACAGATGGCCCGGGTGACAACGCCCGTCTCGACCGGCAGGCGGTCGCGGCGGACGTGGGTGGCCATCACGATCTCCTCGAGCGAGGCGTTCCCGGCGCGCTCGCCGATGCCGTTGATCGTGCACTCGACCTGCCGCGCGCCGGCCTGGATGGCGGCAATCGAGTTGGCGACCGCCAAGCCGAGGTCGTCGTGGCAGTGCGCGCTGAAGGTGATGCGGTCGGCGCCGGACACCCGCGTTCGGATGGTGGTGAAGAAGGCGGCGATCTCGTCGGGCGTCGAGTAGCCGACCGTGTCGGGCAGGTTCACCGTGGTGGCGCCCGCGTCGATCACGGCCTCGATCACGCGGCAGAGGAAGTCCATCTCGCTCCGCGTCGCGTCCTCGGCCGAGAACTGCACGTCGTCGGTGTAGCGCCGCGCGAGGCGGACGGCGTCGACGGCCGCCGCCAGGCAGGCGTCGCGCGTGATGCGCAGCTTGCGCTCGAGGTGGAGGTCGGACGTCGCGATGAAGGTGTGGATGCGCGGCCGCGCGGCCGGCGCGAGCGATCGGCCGGCGCGCTCGATGTCGCCCCGGGCGCAGCGCGCGAGCGCCGCGATGACCGGGCGCCGTACGGCGGCCGCGATCCGGCGCACGGCCTCGGCGTCGTCGTCGGAGGTGATTGGGAAGCCGGCCTCGATGACGTCCACGCCGAGCTCGTCGAGCTGGGCGGCGAGACGCAGCTTCTCGTCGATCGTCATCGAGAACCCGGGCGCCTGTTCGCCGTCGCGCAGCGTCGTGTCGAACACCGTGAGCCGATCGGTCATCGGAGGCCTCCTGTCGCGCCGGCCGGTCCACGACGGCCCGGGCCTCGCGGCCCGACTCCCGGCGACGCGCCTCCAAGGGTGCTCCAACGGCTCAGATTGGTCAAATTTATAGTTATTTCATTTTCATAAGAATGGATTATGATACCGCCATGGACCTCGCCGAATTGAAGGTGTTCCTGACCGTGGCCGCCGAGCACAGCTTCTCGGGTGCCGCCCGGAAGCTGCACCGCACACAGCCCGCCGTCAGCCAGGCCGTCCGCCGCCTGGAGGACGAGCTGGGCGAGCGTCTGTTCGACCGCTCCTTCAAGGACGGGGCGCTGACCGACGCCGGACGCGTCCTGCAGGGGTACGCGGAGCAGCTGCTCCGGCTCTCGGAGGAGGCCGAGGGGGCCGTCCGGGAGTTCCAGGACCTGCGCCGCGGGCGCGTGCTCATCGGCGCCAACGAGGCCGGCGTGCACTCGCTCCTGCCCCTCCTCGCACGGTATCGCGAGGCGCACCCGCAGTCGCTCGTGGACGTCCGGCGGGTGCCGTCGCGCCAGATCGGCCTGGAGGTGCTGCAGCGCAGCCTCGACTTCGGCGTCCTCACGTTCGAGCCGGCCGAGCGGGGGCTGGTCTCGCTGGCGCTCGGCGCCGACGAGCTGGTGCTGCTCACCCACCCGTCGCACCCGCTGGCGCGGCGGCGCACGGTGACGCTCGAGGACCTCGGGCGGCAGCCGGTCGTCGCGCACAACGACCCGTCGCCGGCGCGCGAGCGCGTGCTGCGGCTGTTCGAGGAGCGGCACGCCCCGCTCGAGATCCGCATCTCGCTGCCGAGCCTCGACGGCATCAAGCGCGCCGTGGAGATGCAGCTCGGCGTGGCGCTGCTGCCGCGGCGCTGCGCGCTCACCGAGATCGCGCGCGGCCAGCTCGCCGCGGTGCGCGTGCCCGAGGCGAGACGCGCGCGCCGGCTTCGCCTGATCTACCGGAGCGCCGGCGAACGCTCGCACGCCGCCGAGGCGTTCCTGACGGTCGCCCGGGAGTGGCGCGCGGCGGGCGCCCGCACGTCAGACGCATAGGTCAAACAACCAAACAAAACATGGCTGACGGAATCGCGGGAATCCCGTACTCTGCTGTAGGCCCATACGGGCTTCCTCGAGTGCCTGACGCTCCATCTGGAGCGCCTCGCCGATGTCCTCCGGTACGGATGCGGCGGGACGCCCACATCCGGCGCCGGAGGCCCCCCATGATCGAACGACCCGATCTGCCCCAGGACGCGCGCACGGCGTTCCCCTCCGAGCACGCGCGCTACCGGGAGTTCCTCGCGAGCCACACGGAACGCACGATCGCGTCGGGTGGCACGCCCGTGCCCTATTGCGTGTGCGGAGAAGGTCCGCACGCCGTGCTGATCCTGGCCGGGGGATTGGGCGGCGTCGAGCTGCTCTACGACGTTGTCTCGAGCCTCGAGCGACGCAATCGCGTCGCCGTCGCCGACATCTCGGCCTTCGACGACCCCGACGCGATGAGCCGCGGCATCGACGCGGTGCTCGACGCGGAAGGGATCGGCCGCGTGGTGCTGCTCGGACAGTCGCTGTCGGGCATCCTCGGGCAGCTCTATTTCCGTCGGCGACCTTCCCGCGTGGACGGCCTCGTGCTGGTCAACACAATCGCACCGCGCGTCGAGCGCTGCCGCTCATGGGTGATGGTCCTGCTGCGCCTGATGCCCGTCCGGCTGCTCCGAGCGCTCATGGTCCGGAAGCTCGGCCGGATGGCGAGCTTCGATCGGCCGATGCCGCCCGAGGTCGTCGAGCGACGGGGGTTCGCCCAGGCGCTCCTGGCCTCGTCGCTGCGGCGCGGGCTCACCCGGCGGCTCCTCGTCCGCCTCATGACGCTCGTCGTCTGGCGCTTCAACGAGGCCGGCGCCTATCGCGACGAGGAACTCCGCGATTGGTCGGGACGCGCGCTGCTCGTCAGCAGCGCGGACGAGCCGAACCACGCGGACGCGGAGCTGCTGAAAGCCTCGCTGCCGCGCGCGTCGCTCGTGCTGCTGCCGAGCGGCTACGGGCACGTCTCGCCGCAAATCCACCGGGACGAGTTCCTGGCGGCCGTCCAGTCGTTCGTGGATGCCCTCGGCGCGCCGCTTCCGTAGCGCACGCCGGTGCGATTTCGCACCGTCAGTCTTCCCCGGCCCCCCGTTCGCGGCCGCGCGGTTGTATAGTCTCTCCATCCCGGGCCCGGGCGGCCGGCCGGTCGGTCCGGCGCGGCGCCGCGCCCGCTTGCTCTTTCTGCACGGAGCCCCCGAATCATGAAACGACTTTTCCTCCTGGCAACCCTCGCGATCTTCCTGGCGGCCGGCGGGGCCGGCCCGCACGCGCAGGCCCCCAAAGCGCGCCTGCTCCGGTTCCCCGCGATTCACGGCAACCAGATTGTCTTCACCTACGCCGGCGACCTCTACACGGTGCCCGCTACCGGCGGCCTGGCGCGCCGGCTCACGAGCGACGTCGGGTTCGAGATGTTCGCCCGCTTCTCGCCCGACGGGAAACAGCTGGCCTTCACCGGCCAGTACGATGGCAACACCGAGGTCTACCTGATGCCGTCCGAGGGCGGGGTGCCCAAGCGCCTCACCTGGACGGCCACGCTCGGCCGAGACGACGTGGCGGACCGGATGGGGCCGAACAACCTGGTGATGGGCTGGAAGGACGCCACGCACGTGCTCTTCCGTTCGCGCCGCATCAACTGGAACGACTTTCTCGGCAAGCTCTACCTCGCCAACGTCAACGGCGGGCCGCTCGAGGAGCTGCCGTTCCCGTACGGCGGCTTCGGCTCGTACTCGGCCGACGGGTCCCAGATCGTCTACAACCACGTGTTCCGCGAGTTCCGCACCTGGAAGCGCTACCGCGGCGGGATGGCCGACGACCTGTGGCTGTACGACTTCGCGAGCAAGAAGACGACGGACCTGACGAACAACCCGGCGCAGGACATCATCCCGATGTGGAAGGGCAACACGATCTACTTCGCCTCGGATCGCGACGCCCCGTACCGCATGAACCTGTACAGCTACGACCCGGGCACCAAGCAGACGAAGAAGCTGACCGACTTCACGGACTACGACATCAAGTTCCCGTCGCTCGGCGACGACGCGATCGTGTTCGAGAACGGGGGCTACATCTACCGCTTCGACTTGGCGACCCAGAAGGCCGCGAAGGTGCCGGTGACAATCGCCGAAGACCTCGACAGCGGGCGTCCGGCTGTGGTCGATGTGAGCAAGAAGGTGACGAACTTCGAGATCGCGCCCGACGGCAGCCGGGCGCTCTTCGGCGCGCGCGGCGACGTCTTCACGGTGCCGGCCAAGAACGGCCCTACGCGGAACCTCACGCACAGCTCGGGCGTGCACGAGCGCGACTCGAAGTGGTCGCCCGACGGCCGCTGGATATCCTACGTGTCGGACGCGACGGGCGAGGACGAGATCTGGATCGAGCCGCAGGACGGCCAGGGCGCGGCGGTGCAGTTGACGACCAACAGCGACAACTACAAGTACCAGCCGATCTGGTCGCCCGACAGCAAGAAGCTCCTCTGGTCGGACCGCAAGCAGCGCCTGCGGTTCGTGGACCTCGACACGAAGGCCGTCACCGAGGTGGCCGAGGCCCAGACCTGGGAGATCACCGACTACGCGTGGTCGCCCGACAGCCAATGGATCGCGTACGCGAAGCCGGAAGACCAGGGTGCGGGCCGGATCTTCCTGTATTCACTCGCCTCGAAGCAGACGGTTCCCGCCACCGACGGCTGGTTCGGCGTGTCCGACCCCGCGTTCAGCCAGGACGGCACGCTGCTCTACTTCGTGTCGGCGCGCTCGTTCCGGCCGACCTACGGGCAGGAGGAGTTCGAGCACGTCTACACGGACATGTCGAAGATCTACTTCGTCACGCTGGCGAAGGACACGCCCAGCCCGCTCGCGCCGCAGAGCGACGAGGTGAAGATCGTCGAGCCGGCCGGCGCGGCCGCCAAGGCCGAGCCGAAGAAGGAAGCGGCGGTGTCGGTCCGCGTGGACGCCAACGGGCTCATCCCGCGCATCGGCGTGCTGCCCGTGCCCGCCGCGAACTACCGGCACCTCACGTCGGTCGGCACCCGCCTCTACTACGGCCGCGCCAGCACGCGCGAGCGGCCGGGCATCTACGTGTTCGACCTCGACAAGCGGAAGGAGACGCAGGTCTTCGCCGGCGGCGTGACGTACGAGATCTCGGCCGACGGCAAGAGGATGATCATCGGCTCGAACGATCAGTACTCCATCGTCGACACGCCGACCTCGGCCGTCACGCCGAGCGAACACCTCGACCTCTCCGACCTGAAGGTGACCCTCGACCGCCACGCCGAGTGGAAGCAGATCTTCGACGAGTCGTGGCGGCAGATGCGCGACTTCTTCTGGACGCCGAACATGAACGGCATCGACTGGCCGGCGATGCGCGCCCGGTACGCGCCGCTCGTGCCCTACGTCAACACCCGCGCCGACCTGACCTACGTGATCGGCGAGATGATCGGCGAGCTCAACTCGGGGCACACCTACGTGGGCGGCGGCGACGAGCCCGAGATCAAGCGCATCCCGATGGGCCTGCTCGGCGCGAAGCTCGAGCGCGACCCGAAGACGAAGTTCTTCAAGATCGTGAAGATCATGAAGGGCCAGAACTGGGATCCCTCGCTGCGCTCGCCCCTCACCGAGATCGGCGTGAACGTCGCCGAAGGCGATTACATCCTCGCGATCGACGGCCGCTCGACGGCCGAGCTGTCGGACATCGGCGAGGCGCTCGTGGGCAAGGCCGACAAGCAGGTGACGCTCAGGGTGAACGCCACCCCGTCGGCCGACGGCGCGCACGACACGGTGGTCGTCCCCACCGACAGCGAGCACGGCCTCGACTACTTCAACTGGGTGCAGGGCAACATCGAGAAGGTGACCAAGGCGACCGGGGGGCGCGTCGGCTACGTCCACGTGCCCGACATGGGCTCGTACGGGCTGAACGAGTTCTCGAAGTACTACTACCCGCAGGTCAACAAGGACGCGCTCATCGTGGACGTGCGGAGCAACGGCGGCGGCAACGTGTCGCCGATGCTCATCGCGCGGCTGCGCCGCGAGCTGGTGCTGGTGGACGAGGCCAGGAACGGCACACCGCAGACCAACCCCGGCTCGATGGTCGTGGGACCGAAGGTGCTCCTGGCTGACGAGTTCTCGGCGTCGGACGGTGACTTGATGACGTGGCGGTTCAAGTTCGACAAGATCGGCCCGGTCATCGGCAAGCGCACCTGGGGCGGCGTCGTCGGCATCCGCGGCACGCTGCCGCTCATCGACGGCGGCTTCCTGAACAAGCCCGAGTTCTCGCGCTACGACGTCACGGGGAAGACCTGGGCGATCGAAGGCCACGGCGTCGACCCCGACATCGTTGTGGAGAACGACCCGGCGAGGGAATACGCCGGCGAAGACCAGCAGCTCGACAAGGCGATCGAGGTCATTCTCGATCTGCTGAAGAAGCAGCCCGGCACGCTGCCGTCGCACCCGCCCTACCCGATCAAGCGCGGGCCCGGGGGGATTGGGGGAGGGAACTAGACAAGGTGCACAGGGTGCACACTGCACCTGTCCGGGCCGGCTGAAGCCGGCCCCTACGCTTTCCTGGAGTTCCTGTGGGGGCCGGCTTCAGCCGGCCCTCACTCATCTCTCAGCAGCACCAGCGGGTCGGCGCATGGCAGTCGCGGAGGATCGAACGGCTACTCGGCGCGCAGCGCCGCCACCGGATCGATCGCCGACGCCCGGCGCGCGGGCAGGTACCCGGCGATCGCCGCGGTCGACACGATGACGACGACGGCCGTGACGAACGTCGTCGGGTCGGTCGCGGTCACCCCGAAGAGCATCGACGACATCACACGCCCAGCGGCGAGCGCCCCGAGCAGCCCGACGAGCAGGCCCACCAGCGTCATCCGCAGCGTCTCGGCCAGCATCCGCCGTCTGACCTCCCCCCGCGTCGCGCCGAGGGCCATGCGAATGCCGATCTCGCGGGTCCGGCGGCTGACCGCGTAGGCGATGACGCCGTAGACTCCCAGGGCGGCCAGGGCGAGCGCCGTGGCCGCGAAGAGCCCGATGAGCATCAGGAAGAAACGGCGCGGCGAGATGGCGCGGTCCACGAGGTCTTGCAACGGATGGAGGCCGGCAAGGGGCAGTGCGGGATCGAGCGCGCGAAGCGCGCCGCGCAGGTCCGACGCGAGCGCTTCGGGCGGCCTCGACGTGCGCATCACCAGATCCACCGAGCTGGCGCCGTTCTGGCGGTACGCCAGGTAGATCTCCAAGCCCGAGGCAGCCTCGAGGCTGCTGTGCCTCACATCGTCGACGACGCCCACGACGCGGTACTCCGAGCCGAGAATGACGGCGACCTGGCCGATCGCATCCCGTCCGGGCCACAAGGTCCGGGCCGCCGTCTCGTTGACCACGACGACACCGACGCGCTCGGCGGTGTCGCCCGGCGCGATGCCTCGGCCCTCACGGATCGTGATCCGCATCGTCTCGAGGTAGCCGGGCCCGACGCGCCGCACGTAGGCCAGGGGCGTCTCGCCCGGGGCGTAGGTGACGCCCTTGGCGCCCAGGCTCCAGCTGCGGTTCCGGTCGAGCGGCAGCGTGTCGGTGACGCCGGCGGCCTCGACGCCTGGGACCGCGCGTGCACGCGCCGCGACCTCATCGAAGAAGACGTATCGCTGGGTACGGGTGTAGGTCGCGGGTGGATCGATCTTCAGCACGAGGGCGCGGGCGGGATCGAACCCGGGGTCGCGGCCGAGGAGCGTCACGAAGCTGCGCAGCAACAGGCCGGCGCCGACCACCAGCATGCAGGCCAGCGCCAGCTCGGACACGAGGAGCCCGGACCGCAGCCAGTCTTGACGCCAGCCGGCCACCGCCTCCGACCGCGCCTCTTTCAGGGCGCCCGTGACATCCAGCCGTGAGAGCTGGACGGCCGGCGCGAGGCCGAAGACGAGCGCCGTCGCGACCGTGCTGGCGAGCGTGAACGCGACCACCGTTCCGTCGATTGAGACCGAGTCCAGCAGCGGCACGCTGACGCTCCGTAGATCGGACAGCACGCTGGCCACGCCAGCGGCGCCGGCGACGCCGATCGCGGCGCCGCCGCCTGCCAGCACCAGGCTCTCGGTCAGCAACTGGCGGATGAGACGCATCCGCCCGGCGCCGAGCGCCGCGCGGATAGCCAGCTCCTTCTGCCGCGCCGCGCCGCGCGACAGCAACAGGTTCGACAAATTGGCGCACACGATCAGCAGGACCACGCCGACGGCCGCCCACAGCACGACGAGCGCGCGGCGCGTCCCGCCGCTCACGTGCTCGCGCAGCGACCCCAGCCAGGCGCCGTAGAACGTGCCCCAGTCGGGATGGTCGGCGCGAATCTGCTCGAGGAGAATCCCGAACTCGGCCCGCGCGCTCTCGAGATCGGCGCCCGACGCGAGCCGGCCGACAACGGCCAGCGTGTTGCCCTCGTCCCGCGCATTGTCGAGAACGAGCGGGGTGAAGAGATCGACATCGACGCCGGGCGCGAACACCGCGCCGAAGTCGAAGCCGGCCGGCATCACGCCGACGATGGTTGCGGGCTCCTCGTCGACCGTCACGACGTGGCCGACAATGCCCGGGTCGGCTGCGAAGCGACGCCGCCACAGGCGGTCGGTCAGCAGGACCGCGCGAGGCCCGTTCAACCGGCACTCCTCCTCGGTGAACGCGCGCCCGACCGCCGGCCTGACGCCGAGCACGGCGAGGAAGTCGCGCGTGATTGGCACACCGACGACGCGCTCGGGCTCGTCGCCGCCCACCAACTTGTAGCTCCGGTAACCGAAGAACGGGTTGTAGGCCGCGATTGCCGTGACCGTCCCCGATCGGGCGCGCCACTCCTCGAACACGTCCACGCGCGACGCCACGCCCGACAGCCCCGCGGCGTCGTAGCCGCTCCAGCGGTTCTCGATCCAGACCAGCCGGTCGGGCTCGTGGAAGGGCAGCGGACGAATCAGGATGGCGTTGACGAGGCTGAAGACCGTCGTGTTGGCTCCGATGCCGACGGCGAGGATCAGCAGGACGACCGTGGCGTACCCGGGATTGCGGCGGAGCGCTCTGAGCGCGTAGCGGAAGTCCTGCAGGATTGTCTCGAGCCGCGGCAGGCCGCGGGTGTCGCGGTGCAGGTCGCGCGTCGGGTCGAGTCCCCCGAGCGCGATGAGCGCGGCCCGACGCGCCTCGTGGGGCCGCATCCCGCGCCGGAGGTTGTCGTCGACGGCCATCTGCAGGTGGCTCTCGAGCTCGGCGTCGAAGTCGCGGTCGAGCCGATCGCGGCCGAGGAACGCCAGCAGGCGGGCAAGGATCGGACGTGCCCTGCCCCTCACGATCCCGCCTCCCCGGCACCGGCCGTCATCACGCGCGCGATGACCTCCGACAGGCGTTCCCAGGCAGAGGCCTGCGCGGCCAGCGCCTTGCGACCGGTGGCCGTCAGCTCGTAGAACTTGGCGCGTCGGTTGTTCTCCGAGGTGCCCCACTCGGCCGAGATCCACTTCCGCTGCTGCAGGCGGACCAGCGAGGCGTAGATGGTGCCCTGGTTGAGCAGCAGCGCATGGCCGCTCGTTTGCTCGATGCGCCGTGCGAGGCCGTAGCCGTGGAGCGGGCCCATCGTGGACAGGGTCTGCAGGACGAGCAGGTCGAGTGTGCCCTGGAGGAGGTCGAGCTTCGGCTCGGGCATGGCGGGACTCCTGTGGCCGTCACACAGGAGTGTGGCACATCTCGTGTGGGATGTCCATATGAAAACGGAATGCCCACGGAATGCCCAGGGAATGCCCTCAGAACGCCCACGGGCGTTACGAACCCTGACGGGTCCGGGGACAGTCAGGTGTGAGCCGTGAGCCGCCTTCGCGCTTACACCTGCGGCACCCAGGGCCACACCATCGATATGGGCACAACAGGACTAACGGCGGTCACTTTGAATTGAAGCTAGCAGCTATAGCTAAGCCAGTCTAGGTCCAATTGATTCGCGCTAAATCGCTCATGAGCCACCCCTGCGCAATACGGGTTGCTGCTTGGTCCGTGAAGATATCGTCAAGTGTCGTGCTTCCCCTTAGCGGCCAGATCCAACTAGCCGCACTAGGTCTCAAACGTCGAAGCTCTCTCAGCGCCTCTTGATCGTGGAACGGGACAAGGAAACCAGACGCCGGACTAGGCACTATCTCCACTTCGGACTCAGATGCGAGCGGAAGGGGCTCAAACCAATAGTCGAGACCAGGATGGGGCACCGGGTCACCGTGCGTTATGCGCACATCGTGCCACGAGAACACGCCCCGGAACTTGAAGGGCAGCGTTGCGGCGTGCAATAGCTGCGAGCGAAAGCTGGAGAACCAGCGGTCGGTCATGTAACGGTAGCCCTCGATCGCAAGCATGTACGCGGCTCGGAGACGTTCGATGAGACGCTCCTCGGAGTATATCGACCACACCCAATTGTCCGCAGGATTCGTAATGTCCGGCGTAGGGAGAGGTGACCTCAATTCGCTCTGCCCTTTCTGTTCGACGTCCTTAACCCTGTGCTCGACCAAGTCCGCTATTCTGG
>JAHECP010000275.1 GCA_024641665.1 Acidobacteriota bacterium | reverse complement strand
TGGCCGGCCGGGCCGGATGGCTCCGGGCGCGCGGTGCCGTCGCGGGGACCGCGGGCACATCGGGCGCAGCGGGTGGCGCCGGCGCCGGCCTGATCTCAATCCGATCGAGCAGTGTGGCGGCGTCGCCGAGCATGCCTGCCACCTGGTGCGGGACGTTCACCGCCGGCTCCACGTCGGCCGTGGCGCCGGGGCCCGCCTTCGCCCGGGCGGCCACGTCGGGCATGTCCCAGATCCGATCGACCCGGCGCTCGAGGTCCGTGGTGACCAGCTCCATCCGCTGGCCGAGCGCCACCGCCGTGTCCTCGGCCTCGGCCTTGACGGCGCGCTGCATGGCCTGGCGCGACGAGTAGTAGCCGTACAGCGTGACGGCCGTGAGCGGCAAGACCGACATCAGCAGAAAGGCGACGATCAGCCGTGTTCGGAGGCTCATGGGCGGCCCACCTCTGGCATCGCGAAACCGGGGGTCGATGCTCTCAATGTAGATAAGACGAATGTCGGGTCGCTATCGTTTGTACCCGATCTTCCTGAGCAGATCCTGGCGCCAGGCGCGGTCGGCGTCCTGCTCGACGCCCTGCGGCGAGGCGCCGTCCACCACGCCGAGCACGCCGCGCCCCTGGTCGGTCCGGGCCACGACGACCTGCAGCGGGTTGGCCGTCGCGCAGAAGAGGCGGCACACCTCGGGGCAGCCCTTCACCCGATCGAGCACGTTGATCGGGTAGGCGTCGCGCAGGAACAGCACGAACACGTGACCGGCGCCGATCGCCAGCGCGGTCTCGACGGCGGCCTGCGTCAGCGCCTCGTCGTTCCCCTCGGTGCGCACCAGGCACGCGCCGGACGCCTCGTTGAAGGCGAGGCCGAACCTGGCCTGCGGCACGGTCGTGGCGATCGCCTCGTACAGATCTTCGACGGTCTTGACGAAGTGGCTCTGGCCGATAATGACGTTGGCGCCCTCGGGCACGGCGACGGGGACGAGGCTGAGGTCCATGGACGTTCCTCCCGCGAAGCTGGTGTACTGCAGATTCTACGCGGAACTGAACGACTTTCTGCCTCCTGATGAGCGGCAGCGCGTGCTGGCCCGCCGGCTTGACGCGCCGGGGTCGGTCAAGGACGTCATCGAGGGGTTCGGCGTGCCGCACCCCGAGGTGGAGCTGGTCCTGGTCAACGGCCGGCCGGTGGAGTTCGGCTGCCTGGTGGCGGAGGGCGACCGCGTGGCGGTGTACCCGCGCTTCCGCCGCCTCCCGGCGCCGGGCCCGCCGCTCCGCGTGCCGTGGACCGGCGAGCCACGGTTCCTGCTCGACGTCCACCTCGGCCGGCTGGCGAGCTACCTGCGGCTGGCGGGCTTCGACGCCGCGTACGCCAACGACGCAACGGACGCGGCGCTGGCGGCGGCGTCGCGCGAAGAGGGTCGCGCACTGCTGACACGCGATCGCGGCCTGCTCAAGCGGCGCGAGGTGGAGCGCGGCTACTGGGTGCGCGAGACGCAGCCGCGGCGCCAGCTCGCCGAGGTGCTGCGGCGCTTCGATCTCGCCGGCCGCCTGCAACCCCTCGCGCGCTGCGGGCGGTGCAACGGCCGGCTGGCGCCGGTCGGGAAGGCGGCGGTCGAAGCGGATCTGCCGCCACGCACGCGCCGCGAACAGCACGAGTTCCACCGCTGCGACCGGTGCGGCCGCGTTTACTGGCGCGGCTCGCACGTGGCGCGCATCGAGCGCCTGCTCGCGCGCGCGATTGGCGGCGGCTGACACGTGCCACGCACGGCACCACGATGGCACGGTGCGATGCCACGGCGTGCCCACGAAGGCGCGAAGAGACGCAGCGGATTTCCGTTCTTGTCCTTCGTGGGCCGAGCCGCGGCCTGCCGGCCTGGTGCCACGCGTTCGCGCCGGCACCAGGCCTGGCGCCGCGGACGGCGAACTCGAAGCGCGAAACGCCGCGGGTGTCTTCGGTGCGTGTCAGACGGCGCTTCGCGCTTCGAGTTCGTCGCCCGCGGCCCCGCCGGAGGCGGCAGGCCGCGGCGTCCGTTTCGTGTCATCGTGGTTTCGTACGTGAGCGAGCTCGCATGCAGCGTGACAGCGTGACTCCACCCGCTTCCTACGTGGCGCGGCACCGCACCGGCGAGCTCGCGGCGCGGGCCGCCCTCGCGCGCCAGGCGCTGGCCGACTGCGCGCTCTGCCCGCGCGACTGTCACGCGAACCGGCTCGAGACGGCCGACGGCCACTGCGGCATCGGCCGCCGCGCCCGCGTGTCGTCCTACGGCCCGCACTTCGGCGAGGAATCGCCGCTCGTGGGCCGGCACGGGTCGGGCACCATCTTCCTGACCTCGTGCAGCCTGCACTGCGTGTTCTGCCAGAACTGGGACGTGAGCCACGAGCGGGCCGGCGCCGAGATGTCGGACGAGGGGCTCGCGGCCATGATGCTCGAGCTCGAGGCGCGCGGCTGTCACAACATCAACCTGGTCACGCCGACGCACGTGGTCGCCCAGGTGCTCTCGGCGCTGGATCTGGCGGCGGGTCGCGGGCTCACGGTGCCGATCGTGTACAACACGGGCGGCTACGATCGCGTCGAGACGCTCCGGCTCCTCGACGAGGTGGTGGACGTCTACATGCCGGACGTCAAGACGCTCGACCCGGCGGCGGCCGCGCGCTACCTGGGCGCGCCGGACTACCCGGCGGTCGTCCGTGCCGCGATCCGCGAGATGCACCGGCAGGTGGGCGACCTCGTGGTGGAGGACGGCGTGGCGGTGCGCGGGCTGCTCGTGCGGCACCTGGTGATGCCGGGCGACGCGATGGCGACCGGCGACGTGATGCGGTTCCTCGCGCGCGAGGTGTCGCGCGACACGTACCTGAACCTGATGGACCAGTACCGCCCGTGCGGCGACGCCTGCCGGTACCCGGCGATCGCGCGCCCGCTCGCCGCGCGCGAGTTCGCCGTCGCGCTCGACGCCTGCCGCGCGGAAGGCCTGGCGCGCCTCGACGGCCACGTCGGCCGCCGCTTCTTCGCGTTGTGACGGCGGTGACGACGTACCTTTCACCACGAAGGGCACGAAGTGCACGAAGGCAGCCCGGTCTTTCGTGGGCTGCGCCACGACCTGCCGCCTCCGGCAGGCCGTGGCTTTGCCCTTCGTGGACCTCGTGTGCTTCGTGGTACCGTCCGTGGACTCGAATGCGGCGTGACACCATGACACCAGACAACCGCTCACCGGGACCGCCCGTGTCGGTCCTCGTCGCCGGCCTCGGCAACCTCGGCGGCGTGATCCTGGAGCTGCTCGCGCGCGAGCCGGGTGTCGGGCGCCTCGTGGCGGCGAGTCGCGACGAGGCGCGCGGCGTGGCGCGCGTGAACCTCGCCCGGCTCGGCGCGCTCGCGCAGGGGCGCGCGCCGGACGTGACGTTCGCGCCGCTCGACATCACCGACGCCGGCGGCGTCGGCGACCTCCTCCGGCGCGAGGCGCCCGACGTCGTCGTCGTGACCGCCTCGCTCGAGACGTGGTGGCTGCCCGACCTGCTGCCCGCCGAGGCCCGCGCGCCGCTGGCGCGCGCGGGCTTCGGCGCGTGGCTGCCCGTGCACCTCGCGCTGCCGCTCGCGTTCATGCGCGCGGCGTCGGCGGCCGGCTTCCGCGGCCACGTCCTCACGGCGCCCTTTCCCGACGTGGTCAACTGCGTGCTCGGACGCGTGGGCGTCGCGCCGGCGTGCGGCGTCGGCAACCTCGACGAGATCGTACCGAAGGTGCGCCACCTGGCGGCCGACCGGCTGGGCGCGCCGATCGACGAGATCGACGTGACGCTCGTCGCGCACCACGCGCTCGAGCGCATCACGTTCGGCGCCACGCCGCCGGGCGAGCTCCCGCCGCACTTCCTGCGCGTCGCGCGTGGCGGCCGTGACGTGACGCGCGAGGTGGACGCCGAGGCGCTGCTCCGCGCGCCGTATCCGCTGGCGTGGGGACCGGTGATGCACTTCCTGACGGCCGGCAGCACCGTGCGGCTGGTGGGCGCGCTCGCGTCGGAGACGCCCGTGCGACTGCACGCGCCGGGGCCCGCGGGCCTGCCCGGCGGCTATCCCGTGCTGGCGAGCCGCGCGGGCGTCACGCTCGCGCCCATCGAGGGCCTGACGCGGGACGAGGCCGTCGCGATCAACGAACGGTCGCACCGCTTCGACGGCATCGCGCGCGTCGAGGCCGACGGCACGACGGTGCTCGTGGACGAGACGGCGGCCGTGCTGCGCGAGACGCTGGGGTATGATGGCGCGCGTGTGGCGCCGGACGAGGCGGCGCTGATGGCGCGCGATCTCCTGGCGCGCTTCCGGGAGTACGCGGCGCGGCACGGCGTGGACGTCGCGCGGGCGCGGAGGATGGGGGCATGAGCTACACGAGCGAGCGGTCGCGGGCGCTGTTCGAGCGCGCGCTCGCGGTGATGGTGGAAGGGGGCAGCTCGCCGTCGCGCGGGCCCGCCAACTACGGCGCCTATCCGATCTTCATCGCGCGCGGCGAGGGCGCCTGGGTCTACGACGTCGACGGCAACCGCTACATCGACTGGATGATGGCCTACGGCGCGCTGCCGCTCGGCCACGCGCACCCCGACGTCGTGGCGGCCGTCGCCGAGGCGGCGGCGACCGGCACGCTCTTCGCCGCGGCGACCGAGATCGAGGTGGAGGTGGCCGAGGCGATCCAGCGGATGGTGCCGTCGGCCGAGCGCGTGCGCTTCGCCAACACCGGCACCGAGGCGGCGATGGCGGCCCTGCGCCTCGCACGCGGCTACACGGGCCGGCCCAAGTTCATCAAGTTCGAGGGGCACTACCACGGCTGGCACGACGACTTCCTGATCAACGCGCACCCGCACGCGCCCGCCTCGCTCGGCCACCCGCGCGACCCGGTGCGCATCGCCGAGAGCTCGGGGCTCAACCGCCGCGCGCTCGACGACACGATCGTCGTGCCGTGGAACGACCTGGCCGCCGTCGAGCGCGCGGTCGGCGCCCACCCCGGCCAGGTCGCGGCCATCGTCACCGAAGGCGTGATGGCGAACATGGGCGTGATTCCGCCCGAGCCGGGCTACCTGCCGGCGCTCGAGGCGCTGGCGCGCGATCGCGGCATCCTCTTCGTGCTCGACGAGACGGTGACCGGCTTCCGCCTGGCGCCCGGCGGGTGCCAGGAGCTGTACGGCCTGAGGCCCGACATCTCGACGTTCGGCAAGGCGCTCGGCGCGGGGCTGCCGGTGGCGGCCATCACGGGGCGCGCGGAGATCATGGACGCGTTCCGCTGGGGCGGCGTGCTGCACTACGGCACGCAGAACGCGTCGCGCGTCGGCCTGGCGGCCGCGCGCGCCAGCCTGCGGGTGCTCGCGGCCAACGGCGGCGCGGCGTTCGAGCAGCTCCGGCGCACCGCCGACGCGCTCGCGTCGGGCGCGCGCGAGATCTTCGCGGACGCCGGCACGCGGGCCATCGTGCAGCAGGTCGGGCCGATGCTGCAGATCATGTTCACCGACCGCCCGGCGATCCACGACTACCGCGAGTTCTGCGCGTACGTGGACCGTGCCCGGTTCCAGCGCTTCGCGCTGGCGCTCTTCCGCCACGGCGTGTACATGAGCCCGTCGGCCGCGCTGCACTCGGTCGTCTCGCTGGCGCACACCGGCGCGCACGTCGAGGCGACGCTCGACGCGATGCGAAAGGCGCTCGGCGATGGCTGAGCCGCGCGCGCTCGACGGGAGAGCGGCGCTCGTGACCGGCGCCGCGGCGGGTATCGGCCGCGCGACGGCGGAGCGGTTCGCGCGCGCCGGCGCGGCCGTGACGGTGTTCGACCGCGACGAGACGGGCGCATCGCGCGTCGCCGACGCCATCCGCGCCGCGGGCGGCCGGGCGCTGGCCGTGGCCGGCGACGTCGCCGTGG
>JAHECP010000274.1 GCA_024641665.1 Acidobacteriota bacterium | reverse complement strand
CGGCGACCAGCGCGGCGGCGGCCAGCGGACCCGCGGCGGCGACGCCGAACGCCCAGCGCCAGCCGAGCGCGGAAGCCACCGCGCCCGCCAGCCAGAGGGAGAAGCTGCCGCCGAGGCCGAACGTCGAGGTGTAGAAGGAGATCGCGCGGCTCTGGCGCGGGCCCTCCACACGATCGGCGAGCGCCTTGAGGCCGGGCATGTACGTGCCGGCGAGACCGGCGCCCGCGAGGGCCTGCCACACCAGCGCCGACGCGAGCCCGCGCGCGAAGAGGGCGAAGCCGAGGGCGCCCGCGCCGGCGACGAGGGCCGAGGCGACGTACACGCGGCGCGCGTCGAGCCGGTCGGTGAGGGAGGTCAGCAGCGGCACCGCCGCCATGTAGCCGCCGAAGTAGACGCCGCTCACGAGCCCCGCGGCGGCGTTGCTGAGCCGCCATGCGCTCCGAATCGTCGGCAGCAGTGCCGGGTATGTCGAGAACGCCGCCATGCTCAGCGCCTCGGCGGCGCAGAGCAGCGCGACGGTCCGCGTGGCGGAGGCGGGCATGGACGGGGGGATGATGGCCGATGCGTGACATGCTTGTCACGTCGGAGGCCGGGGGCCAGAGGCCAGAGGCCGGGGGCAGGGGTCAGCGGTCAGGGGGCAGGGGGCAGGCTTGTCACGCTGGCACTGCCTGGCGCGGCCGGCCTGAAGGCTGGCACTACGTGATCCAATGCTCTTCAATCGGCAATCGATAATCGGCAGTCGGCAATCGGCAATCGGCAATGGACTACAATGCCCCCGGGGTGCGCGGCGCGCGCCCTGTGACAATCCTCACACTTCCCATTCCCGTGGACTGACGCCATGCGATACACCCTGACGCTCGGCCTTGCGCTCGTTGCGGCTGCCGCGACGTTTGCGTGCTCGTCACCCGAGCCTGCCGCGCCGGCCTCGGACATTCCAACCATCGCGTTCGAGAAGTACACGCTGCCGAACGGCCTCGACGTGATCACGGTCGAGGACCACCGGCTGCCGATGGTCGCGGTCAACCTCTGGTATCACGTGGGCCCGGCCAACGAGGTGGCCGGCCGCACGGGCTTCGCGCACCTGTTCGAGCACATGATGTTCCAGGGCTCGAAGCACGTGCCGCCGGACCAGTACTTCAAGCTGCTCGAGGCGGCCGGCGCCAGCGACATCAACGGCACGACCGACTTCGATCGCACGAACTACTTCGAGACGCTGCCGGCCAACGAGCTCGAGCTGGCGCTCTGGCTCGAGTCCGACCGCATGGGCTACCTGCCCGACGTGCTCGACGAGGTCAGCCTCGCGAACCAGCAGGACGTCGTCCGCAACGAGCGCCGGCAGTCGGTGGAGAACCGGCCCTACGGCATCGTGGAAGAGGCGATGTTCCACGAGCTGTTCCCGAAGGGGCACCCGTACTACGCCTCGGTGATTGGATCGCACGCCGACATCCAGGCGGCGAAGCTCTCCGACGTGCGCGACTTCTTCAAGGAGTACTACACGCCGAACAACGCGAGCCTCGCCATCGTGGGGGACATCGACCAGGCGCGGGTGAAGGCGCTCGTCGAGAAGTACTTCGGCACGCTCGAGCGGGGCCCCGACGTGCCGAAGCTGGACGTGACGACGCCGCCCATCACGAGCGAGAAGCGCCTCGTCGTGCACGACCGCGTGGAGCTGCCGAAGCTCTACATGGCGTGGCTCTCGCCACCGATCTTCCAGCCGGGCGACGCCGACGCCGACCTGGCGGCCGAGATCCTGGGCGGCGGCAAGTCGAGCCGGCTGTACAAGAAGCTCGTGTACGAAATGGAGATCGCACAGGACGTCAGCGCCCAGCAGTACTCGCTGGTGCTCGGATCGGTCTTCGACATCGAGGCGACGGCGCGGCCGGGCCACACCGCCGAGGAGCTGGAGCAGGCGATCAACGGCGAGCTCGAGGCGTTCCGCCGTGACGGCCCGACCGACAAGGAGATCGAGCGCGCGCGCAACATCATCGAGACGCGGAAGATCCAGCGGCTCGAGACGCTCGGCGGCTTCGGCGGCGTGGCCGACCTGCTCAACTCGTACAACCACTACCTGGGCACGCCCGACTACCTGGCGAAGGATCTGGTGCGCTACCGCGACGCGACCGTGGCGTCGGTGAAGGGCTTCGCCGACGGCACGCTGAAGACCGACGCGCGGGTGGTGATCTACGGCGTGCCGGGCCAGCCGGATCTCGGGCCGCAGGTGCCCACGCCGCCTCCACCGAAGGTGGCGGCGGGCACCGGCGCCGAGGCGGTCAACGCCGACGAGCCGTGGCGCGACACGCAGCCCCAGCCGAGACCGGAACACGCGCTCACGATCGCCGAGCCGCAGTCCTTCGCGCTCGCCAACGGCCTGACGGTCCTCCTGAGCGCGCGGCCCGGGCTGCCCGTGGTGTCGGCCAACCTCGTGATCAGGACCGGCAGCGACGCGAACCCGCTCGACGAGCCGGGCCTCGCCAACTTCACCGCCGCGATGCTCGACGAAGGCACGACCACGCGCAACGCGCTCCAGCTGGCCGACGACGTGGCGCAGATCGGGGCGTCGCTGAACACGGGCTCGAGCATGGACTCGACGCAGGTGGCGGTGCGGTCGCTCAAGAAGAACTTCGCGGCCGCGCTCGGCCTGATGGCCGACGTCACGTTGAACCCGGCCTTCCCCGACGCCGAGATCGCGCGGCAGCGCAGCCAGCGGCGCGCGCGCCTGGTGCAGCAGCGCGAGAACCCTGGCGCGGTGGCCAACGCGGCGATGTTCGCGGCGCTCTACGGCCCGAAGAACCCCTACGGCTTCACCGAGCTCGGCACCGAGGCGTCGAACACGGCCATGGCGCGCGACGACATGGTCGCGTTCTGGAAGAAGAACTTCGTGCCCAACAACGCCGCGCTCGTCGTGGCGGGGGACATCACAGCCGACGAGCTGAGGCCGCTGGCCGAGCAGGCGTTCGGCGCCTGGCAGCGGGGCGAGCCGGCCCGGCCGGCGCTCGGGGCGCCGGCCACGACGTCGGCGCGGCTCGTGATCGTGGACAAACCGGGCGCGCCGCAGACACAGCTGCGCGTCGCGACGATCGGCGCGCCGCGCTCGACGCCCGACTACCCGGCGCTGCAGGTGATGAACATGGCGCTCGGCGGGCTCTTCTCGAGCCGCATCAACATGAACCTGCGCGAGGAGCACGGCTACACCTACGGCGCCGGCTCGGCCTTCGTGTACCGCCGCGCCGCGGGCCCGTTCTACGTGGCGACGGGCGTCCGCACCGACGTGACGGGCCCGGCCGTGTCGGAGATCTTCAAGGAGATCGCCCGCACGGCCGAGACGCCGCTCTCGGCCGAGGAGCTCTCGCGCGCGAAGGACTCGCTCGTGCGCTCGATGCCGGGCGCCTTCGAGACGAGCGGCGGCGTCGTGGCCAACCTGTCGAACATCTACGTCTACGACCTCGGGCTCGACTACTTCACCCGGTACCCCGAGCGCATGTCGGCGGTCAACGCCGACATGGCCGAGGCCGTGGCGAAGAAGTACCTCGTGCCCGGCAAGATGCTGGTGGTCGCCGTCGGCGACCGCGCGAAGATCGAGCCCCAGCTCCAGAAGCTCAACCTCGGCCGCACGGAGCTGAGGGACGCTGACGGCAATCTCCTGAAATGAGAGAATGGGGCACGGAATGGGATACGGAATGCGACACACAATGCGACACGGAATGAATTCCGTGTCCCATTTCGTGTCGCATTCTCAAGATTCAGCATGGACCTGCTAGCCCTGTCCCACGGGTGCACGTTCGACGACTTCCTGTTCGCGCCGCAGCGGTCGGTCCTGGAGCGGCGCGACCCGGCGGTCGTCGATCTGTCGTGCCGGCTCTCGCGGCACCTCACGCTGGCGCGGCCGATCGTCTCGGCCAACATGGACACGGTGACGCGCGCCGAGATGGCCGTGGTGCTGGCCGAGGAGGGCGGTATCGGGGTCATCGATCGCGGCTTCCGCGAGGGGGACATCGAGCCGCAGGTGCGCGAGGTGGAGATCGTCAAGCGCACGCAGCACGGCGTCATCGCGGACCCCTACACGATTGCCCCCGACGCGAGGCTGGCCGACGCGGTGAGCCTGATGGCGCGGTCCCGCGTGGGCACGCTGGTGGTCGCCGGGCCGGGCCGGCGCCTGCTCGGGCTGCTCTCGGAGCGCGACGTGCGCTTCGTCGACGGCGCGGTCCGGGTGGCGGCGCGCATGACGCCGGCGGACCGGCTGGTCGTCCACCGCGGTCCGCTCGCAATCGGCGAGGCCGAGCGCGTCATGGTCGAGCGGAAGGTCAAGAAGCTGCCGCTCGTGGACGAGACGGGCGCGCTCATCGGCCTGATCACCGCCAAGGACATCATCAAGCACAAGCAGATGCCCTTCGCCACGCGCGACGCGCAGGGGCGGCTGCGGGTGGGCGCCGCCATCGGAGCGCACGGCGACTACCTGGAGCGCGCGGCGGAGCTCGTGAAGGCGGGCGTGGACCTGATCGTCATCGACATCGCGCACGGCCACTCGGTCGTCATGGAGCGCGCCATGCACGAGTTCCGCGCGCGCTTCGGCGAGGTCGAGATGATCGCCGGCAACGTGGCGACCGCCGACGGCACGCGCTTCCTGATCGAGCGGGGCGCCGACGGGGTGAAGGTCGGCATCGGTCCGGGCGGCGGCTGCACCACGCGGCTCAACACGGGCTTCGGCGTCCCGCAGGTGCAGGCCCTCGTCGAGTGCCGGCACGCGGCCGGCGACGAGGTGCCGCTCGTCGCCGACGGCGGCGTCCGGCGCGACGGCGCGCTCGTGGCGGCGCTGCTCTTCGGCGGCGACTCGGTCATGCTGGGCAGCGCGTTCGCCGGCACCGCCGAAGCGCCGGGCGAGATCGTGCACAAGTCGGTGCTGCTCCCCGAGTCGCAGAAGCCGGTGGAGGTGCCCTTCAAGGTGCTGCGCGGCATGGCCTCGATCGGCGCCATCAAGGACCGGCTCGACGTCGAGGACGCCGACACGGCCGACCTCCAGGCGCTCGGCGCCGAGGGTCGCGAGGTGAGCGTGCCGGCGCGGGGCTCGGCGCGCAGCGTCCTGCACGACATGTTCAAGCACCTGTGCTCGGCGGTGAGCTACGGCGGCGCGGACAGCCTGGCCGAGCTGCGCCGCCTCTTCCACGCGCACCCCGAACGCTTCGTGATCCGGCTGTCGGAGGCGGGGAGGCGGGAGTCCTACGACCGGTGAGCCAGGCCGCCGGCGACGGCCCGCCGGTCACTGCGCCGGCGAGTAGCCCTTCTTCAGCAGACCGATCGCCTTCTCCACGTCGCGGCGGAACACGAACAGATGATCGGCGTTGCCGCTGGGATCCGTGAAGTTGTAGGTCCGGCCGCCCTTCAGCTTGATGCGCAGGTTCTTCTTCAGGTAGTCCACCGTGAACTCGTCCAGCGAGGTCAGCGGCACCGAGAACGCGTCGCTCTTGTCGGTGGTGACGTAGCGGATCGCCTCCGGCGTGGCGACGAGCCGGCCCGAGCACGAGCCGAAGGTGTGCTTGTGGACGACGGCGATCGACGCGTCGAGGCGCACGACCTCGAACCGGATCGTCAGATCGCGATCACCCGGCGTCACGTCGATGGTGTCGGCAATCCCCTCGAAGCCCTGCGCGGATACGTTCAGCCGATGGCTGCCCGGCGTCACGTCGGTGGCGGTCACCGGCGTCGTGCCGACGTACACCCGATCGATGAAGACCGTGGCGCCCGGAACGTCGCTGTCGATGTGCAGCGTGCCGGTCGTGGGCGCGGCGGGCGCAGGGGCGGGCGCGGGCTTGGGCGCCGCCCGGCGGCGGGGCGCCGGGCGCTCCGGCGCGGGCTCCGGCTTCACCGGCGCGGGCAC
>JAHECP010000273.1 GCA_024641665.1 Acidobacteriota bacterium | reverse complement strand
GGTCCACCAACGCCCCGGAATCCCCGCCGGAACCGGCGAGCAGACGTGTCACCACACCCACCCCGCAGCCGTAAGTGTCTACGGATGCAGGACTTCACTTTTGAAAGTGTTCAAGATGGGTATGAGTCCCTCCCGGGGCACTTTCTCCTGTTGTGCTCCTGTCATCGCAATGCCGCCTCGTTCTAATGGAGCACCGTCGGATCCGCGCCAGCGCTGGCGGGCATCGGGACCTCCCTGTGCCGCTGCGGCTCCTCGGGTAACCGCTCGTGCAACGCTTCTTGTAGGGCGTTGACGAGTTCACTGGCTTGCCGTGGTGTGAGTGCTGCCCACCGGCTCTTTCCGCGCTCTGCAACTCCAATGCGGAGTTGAATCTTGCGCGGTGTCTCAATAAGGCAGAAATCCTTGACTACAACTGGACCGTTGCTACAGAGGATCATTCTGGCCTTCATTCATTCCTCCCATATGAAACGGTATCGTTGCCCTCGCGATATCTCCTGATCCCTGTCTGCGATGTCTGCAGGAAAAGAGCGCATCTAAATATCAAGTAGACAAAACAACCAAGAATAAGAGTGAAACGATCAAATAGAATCCATGTAAAGTATTTATTATAAAGGACTTATAGTCCCATACGCCCATTGTGCACCCGTCCCCGGCTGCCGTCAAGTGGAAACCGAACTCGTCGGACCGCGGCAGGGCTACAGCGCGCCGATGACAAGAGGAAGACGCGCGGGCGCGGCACCGCTCGCCGCCGCCCGCACGCTCGCCGGCCGCCTGCGCGGGAAGACCGTCGTGTGTGTGATGAGCGGCGGGAACCTCGACTCCGCGACGCCCGCGCCGATCCTGCGCGTGGTCCCGTAGGCGCTGGGCGCTTGGCGTTGGGCGTTGGACTGTCACGCGGCAACGGCGTCACAATCCGCCCAGCGCCCAGCGCCCAGCGCCCAACGCTCAGCGCTCAGCGCCCAACGCCCAGCGCCTCGGCCCGCCGAAGCCTTGGCGGAGGCGGCCTACTTCGTCAGCTCGTTCGCCGTCGTGAAGATCGGCTCGATGTCCACCGGCACGTCCTTCAGCCGATCGAGCACCTTCCGCACCTGGGGCCGGACGACGCCGAGCGCCATGAGCTGCTTGGCCGCGGCGTAGCTGCCTTCGGCCTGCGCGGTCATGATGTCGTGGGTGAGCGACGTCATGGCCGCCTTAAACTTCGGCTGGTCGAGCGAGAAAGTGCCGTCGGGGTTCTCGTGCACCGCGCCGTGGTCCAGCAGGTAGTTGAGCTGGATGGCGATGCCGCGGCCGTGTGCCTCGTTGACGCCGAAGCGGATCGCGCGGAAGGCGGAGGCGAGGAACGTCGTGTACATGTCGCGCGCGACGGTTGAGGAGATCACACCCTGATCGGCGAGCTGCTGGAGCGCCCAGAGGCCGGAGATGTCCGCCTTGGCCTCCTCGAGCGTGCTGTAGGTTTCCTTGAGCTCCTGGCGCACCGTGGTCTGGCGGCCGCCGACCGTGATCTCGTGCGGGCCGAGGCCGTGCATCAGCTCGTGCATCACGGTGTGCGTGAAGAACGCGTCGAACGACACCTTCCCCCGGTCCGCCGCCGGCAGCACGATGCGGGCGATCGGCACGAGCACCTGGTTGAACTTCGCCTCCTGCATGTTCCGGAGCATCACCCGCTTCGAGCCCATCGCCCTGACGATGCGTTCGTCGTTCGGCAGGTTGAAGGCGGCGGTCTGCACGGCGTGGTTGCCGTCGCCGGCGGCGAAGATCTCGTTGACCACGCGGATGGGCGCGAGCGCGCCCAGCGTGGGGTTGCGGTACTTCGGGTCGATCGGCAGCGCGTCCTCGAGCCCCTGCAGGTGCTGGCCGAAGGTCGACAGCTTCTTGGTCTCGGCGTCGTCGCGCACGGCGATGAACGCCTCGAAGGCCGCCTTCAGGTTGAACCACTCGTCCGCATAGACCTCGTAGGGGCCGATCGTCGGCTCGATCGACGAGTCGAGCTGCATCCAGGCGACGTCGCTCGCGTAGTAGTCGTTCGAGAGGAAGGCGTCGGCGCGGGCGCGCAGGAAGCGCGCGAGCGACGGCTGTTCGGTCAGGTCGGCCGCCTCGCGCAGGCGCGTCGCGGCCTCGGCGAGCGTGCCCTGGTACTCGAGGCTGTAGGGCACCGCCTCGAGCCGGCCGTCCTCGCCGCGGCGGATCGCGGTGAAGAAGCCCCGCGCGTGGGCGCCGGCGGGCGAGTCGAGCCACGCCTCGACCTCGGCCTTGGTGGCGCCGGCCGGGTAGTAGTTCGCGCCTTCGGGCCTGGCCGGCGCGCCCGGGACGAACGCCGCGTTGTGATCCAGCTCCGACCACGGGCCCTTGTTGATCAGGAAGTAGTGCAGGCGCGCCTGGCCGAGCGGCGTGCGGTCGGCGGCGAGCTCGAGGAGCATCGACGTGTTGCCGGCCCACGCCTGCTGGAGGAACAGGCCGTCCATCAGGCGGGCCGCCTGGACGAGCTTGCCGAGCGCCTGGCGCTCGCGGGCGGGCAGGGCCGAGAGATCGGCGGTGATCTCCACGGGCGCAAAGCGGGCGGTCATGGCACGGAGCGTCGTGAGATCGGGCACGGCGGTGTCTCCGGCGGCCCCGAGGAGCACGGGGGCCGCGAGGGCGCACGAGACGACGAAAACAAACGGGGATCGTGGCTTGGTCATCATGGCTGCGCAGTTCTTCACAGGGCGGCGGCCCGCGCGGCGCGGGAGGCGCGGGCGGGACTATTCCCGGCGGGCCGTCACCCGACTTAGAATATAAGCTTATCGTGGACCACGGACGGCCGGCCATGGAAGAGCGCCGCGGGCGACTGCCCGCCGGTGCGCCGGCGTCCTATCGGTGGACCTCTCCGCATGCGACACATCGCCCCGAAGACCGACCCCGAGATCGAGCGCCAGGAAACCCGCGAGTGGCTCGACTCGCTCGACTACGTGATCCAGGAAGGCGGCCCGGCCCGGACGACGGGCCTGCTCGAAGCCCTGCGGCAGCACGCCCGGCAGGCCGGCGTCACGCTGCCGTTCACGGCCAACACCCCGTACGTCAACACCATCCGCGCGGAGGACCAGACGCCGCTCGCCGGCAGCGGCGAGATCGAGCGCCGGATCAAGAGCCTCGTCCGCTGGAACGCGCTGGCGATGGTGGTCAAGGCGAACAAGCACTCGGAAGGCATCGGCGGCCACATCTCGACCTACGCGTCGGCGGCGACGCTCTACGAGGTGGGGTTCAACCACTTCTTCCGCGCCAAGGGGCCGAACGGGGAGGGGGACCTCGTGCTCTTCCAGGGGCACGCCTCGCCCGGCATCTACGGGCGGGCGTTCCTCGAGGGGCGGCTCTCCCCGAAGCAGCTCGAGAACTTCCGCCACGAGCTCAGGCCCGGGGGCGGACTGTCGTCGTACCCGCACCCGTGGCTCATGCCCGACTTCTGGGAGTTTCCCACGGTGTCGATGGGCCTCGGCCCGATCACCGCGATCTACCAGGCGCGCTTCATGCGCTACCTCGAGGACCGCGGGCTGAAACCGGCGTCGGACTCGAAGGTGTGGGCGTTCCTCGGCGACGGCGAGACCGACGAGCCCGAGGCGCTCGGCGCCATCACGCTCGCGTCGCGCGAGAAGCTCGACAACCTGATCTTCGTGATCAACTGCAACCTCCAGCGCCTCGACGGCCCGGTGCGCGGCAACGGCCAGATCATCCAGGAGCTCGAGGCCGCGTTCCGCGGCGCCGGCTGGAACGTGATCAAGGTGATCTGGGGCAGCGACTGGGACCCGCTCCTCGCCAAGGACCACGACGGCCTGCTCGTGCAGCGGATGGGCGAGATCGTCGACGGCCAGTACCAGAAGTACGCCGTCGAGTCGGGGGCCTACATCCGCGAGCACTTCTGGGGCGCCGCTCCGCGGCTGCTCGACATGGTCCGCCACCTGTCGGACGAGCAGCTGCGCCGGCTCCGCCTCGGCGGCCACGACCCGCTGAAGGTCTACAACGCCTACAAGACGGCCGTGGCGCACCAGGGCGCGCCCACCGTCATCCTCGCCCGCACGATCAAGGGCTACGGGATGGGCGAGGCGGGCGAGGGCAAGAACATCACGCACCAGCAGAAGAAGCTGAACGAGGACGAGCTGCGGGCGTTCCGCACGCGGTTCGGCATCCCCATCTCCGACGGGCAGATTGCCGAGATGCCCTTCTACCGTCCGCCGGAGGACAGCCCGGAGATGCAGTACCTGCGCGAGCGCCGGCAGGCGCTCGGCGGCTACGTGCCGTCGCGCACGGTGCGGGCCGAGCCGATTGAGGTCTCGCTCGGGCCGATCTTCGAGGAGTTCTACGCGGGCACCGAGGGGCGCACGGCGTCGACCACGATGGTCTTCGTCCGCATGCTGGCCAAGCTGCTCCGCGACAAGGACATCGGCCGCCTCATCGTGCCGATCGTGCCGGACGAGGCGCGCACCTTCGGCATGGAGGCGCTCTTCCGCCAGGTCGGCATCTACTCGCACGTCGGCCAGACGTACGAGCCGGTCGACATGGACACCCTGCTGTACTACAAGGAGGCGAAGAACGGGCAGATCCTCGAGGAGGGCATCACCGAGGCCGGGTCGCTCTCGTCGTTCATGGCCGCCGGCACCGCCTACGCGCACTACGGCGTGAACACGATCCCGTTCTTCATCTTCTACTCGATGTTCGGCTTCCAGCGCGTCGGCGACCTCGTCTGGGCCGCCGGCGACTCGCGCACGCGCGGCTTCCTGCTCGGCGGGACGTCCGGGCGGACGACGCTCGCCGGCGAGGGCCTGCAGCACCAGGACGGCCACAGCCACGTGCTCGCGTGGGGCGTGCCCAACCTGAAGGCGTACGACCCGGCGTTCGCCTACGAGATCGCCGTGATCATCCAGGACGGCATCCGCCGCATGTACGTCGACCGGGAGAGCCTCTTCTACTACCTGACCGTCATGAACGAGCAGTACGAGATGCCGCCCATGCCCGAGGGCGCCGCGGAGGGCATCCTCAAGGGCATGTACCGCTTCCGGCCGTCCGGCCGGAAGAAGGCGAAGGCGCGGGCGCAGCTGCTCGGCAGCGGCGCGATCCTCAACGAGGTGCTCGCCGCGCAGACGCTGCTCGAGGAGCGGTACGACGTGACGGCCGACGTCTGGAGCGTCACGAGCTACGTGGAGCTGTCGCGCGAGGCCCACGCGGCCGAGCGCTGGAACATGCTGCACCCCGGCGAGCCGGCGCGCGTGCCCTACGTGACCGCGTGCCTGAAAGACGCGCCGGGCGTCATCGTCGCGGCCTCGGACTATCTCAAGGTGCTGCCCGACGCCATCTCCCGCTGGGCGCCCCGGCCGATCCGCTCGCTCGGCACCGACGGCTTCGGACGGAGCGAGGACCGGCGCGCGCTCCGTCACTTCTTCGAGGTCGACGGGCGGTTCGTCACCCTCGCCACCCTGTCGGCGCTCGCGCGCGACGGCGCGCTCGACGCCGCCGTCGCGACGCAGGCGATCAAGGATCTCGAGATCGACCCGGAGAAGGCCGACCCGACGATTTCGTAGAGGACACGCATTGGCCACCGACTTCAAGCTGCCCGAACTGGGAGAGAACATCGCGGCGGGCGACGTCGTCCGCGTGCTCGTGTCGCCCGGCGACCTCATCGCCCGCGAGCAGCCCGTCGTGGAGCTCGAGACCGACAAGGCGACCATCGAGGTGCCGTCGTCGGTGAGCGGCCGGGTCGCCGAGGTGAAGGTGAAGGCCGGCGAGAAGGTCAAGGTGGGGCAGGTGCTTCTGTCGGTCGAGGAGGCCGCGGGCGCACTGGCGGCCGCGGCCGCGCCGGCGCCCCCGCCGGCGAAGCCGGACGACACGGCGGAGGTCGCGCGTCCGGGTCCCCGGGCGGTGCCGCCGGTC